>NZ_JBHWGD010000158.1:0-9012 GCF_042733235.1 Kitasatospora sp. NPDC059722 | reverse complement strand
CCGCCCACCACACCGCCTTCTGGATACGGCGTCACCCGACAGATCCCCACTCAGTGACGTCCCGAGGGTACGGGGTGTTACACATCCACATGCTCCACCCGGGCGAGGGCGGCACCGGCGCGGCGCCGCGGATCTTCGCCGACTCGGTGGCGCTCCCGTTCCGGATGGGCTTCTCCCGCGTGTACGGGACCTTCGCCGAGCTCGGGCTGACCGACGAGCTGACATTCATCGGCTCCGGCAAGCTCGGCCTGCCCGAGAACGCCGCGGTCGCGTTCGCCCTGGGCGCCGACATGATCAACGTGGCCCGCGAGGCCATGCTGTCGATCGGCTGCATCCAGGCGCAGAAGTGCCACACCGACAAGTGCCCCACCGGCATCGCCACCCAGAACCAGTGGCTGGCCCGCGGCCTGGACCCGGCCTCGAAGTCCACCCGCGCCGCGGTCTACCTGCGCACGCTGCGCCGGGAGCTGCTCAAGGTCTCGGGCGCCCTCGGCGTCGCGCACCCGGGCCTCATCACGGCCAACGACATCGAGATCATGAACGGCGACTACGAGGCCCGCTCGCTGGCCGGCGTCTACGGCTACAAGGAGGGCTGGGGCGAGCTCGGCCCGCACCTCGCCAAGGAGATCACCGAGCTGCTCACCGCCAAGCCCGCGTTCGCCCGCGCGGGCGCCGCCAACACCCCCCCCGGCACCGGGTGCCCCCGGTTGCCAGGGCTCGTGGCGTTCTCCGGGCGGAAGTTCCGTTGCCGGCCTGCGGGTTCGCGGGTTCTTCCGGTCGTCCTTCCGGTGAACCGTCCGGTGCTTCTTCCTGGTCCACCCGGCCGCCGCGATGTTCTGCTGAACGCGGTCAAGTGACCATCCCCCTCACCGAGGACAGGAAGGTGCCGCGTATGAACGACCCCAGTGCCCGAACCCCCCAGGAGATCTTCCGCAGCCACGGCAAGGCGCTCCTCGCCCAGGACCTCGACGGGATCGCCGCCAACTACGCCCCCGACGCGGCCTTCATCACCCCCGCCGGCGTCCGGCACGGCCGCGACGGCGTGCGCGAGGGCTTCGCCCGGCTGTTCGCCGACCTCCCGAAGGCCGAGTGGGACCTGGTGACCCAGACCTTCGAGGGCGACGTCCTCTTCCTGGACTGGTACGCCGACTCCGACACCAACCGGGCGCACGGCGTGGACACGTTCGTCTTCCGCGACGGGCTCATCCAGACCCAGACCGTCCACTACGCGCTGACCCCGAAGAGCTGAGGAGACCGACCATGAGTGGATTCCTGCGTACCGCCGGCTCCGTCGCGCGGCGCCTGCGGACCGCCGCCGTCGCCGCCGGCCTGGCCGCGGTCGGCGTGGCCGGCCTGCCCGCGACGCCGGCCTCGGCGGCCACCTGGACGCAGTCGGTGACCGGGCCGATGTACCTCACCAGCGGCGCCTGGCCCGATCACGACCTGTGCGCCAGCGCCTCGGACGACACCGTCCGGCTGCGGCAGTTCGACGCCTCCGACCCGTACTGCCAGTGGATCCGGATCGGGGACCGCGGCCGCTTCACGCTCTTCAACCCGGCGAAGCAGAAGGTCGCGGGCTACGTGGGCGGCAACGAGGGCGCGATCACGATGCAGAGCCTCAACTACCCCACGTCCTACCTCCAGTTGTTCGCCTGGGGCGGCGCCGAGGACTGGGGCGCCTACGCGCTGCAGTCCTTCGAGGACAACGGGCAGAACATCGACGCCAAGGACCCGGGCAGCGACACCCCGCGCACCGACGGGGTGCACACCCGGGGCTGGCGGCACGGCTACCAGCGCGAGCTGACCTGGAACGAACTCCCGGTCGCCGCGCCCGGTCTCGACCGGTCCGTCGCGGCGCTCCAGGCCTACCAGACGTACCTGAACGGCACGCTGGGCAACGGCGCACCGGACGAGACCGCCTGCGTGACGGAGTCCACCCCCGTGCGGTCGGCCGCCGACACCCTGTTCGTGTCGGCCGAACTCGCCCGCGGCGGCGACGCCTACGCCGGGCTGCGCGCCCGCTCCGGCGGCGTCGGCCCGTGGGAGCAGTACAACCTGTGCCGCAACAACCGCAACGGCCTGTACGCGATCCGGTCGGCCGCCAACGGCCGGTTCGTCTCGGCCGAGCTCGCCTTCGGCGGCACCGACTACGCCGAACTGCGCGCCCGCGCCGACGTCCTCGGTCCGTGGGAGCAGTACACCGTCGAGCCCGTGGGCGGCGGCAGCTACGCCGTCAAGTCGGCGGCCAACGGGAAGTACGTGTCCGCCGAGCTCGCCTACGGCGGGGACAGCTACGGCGAGCTGCGCGCCCGGGCCGACGGCATCGGGCCGTGGGAGCAGTTCCGGTAAGGAGACCCGCTGAACGGGCTCGGACCTCCCCGGAGCGGGAGGTCCGAGCCCGCCGACGCCTACCGGGAGTGCGCTCCCAGGTCCGCCCGGCCGGTCACGCCCAGCGCACGGACCACGCGTTCCACCATGCCGGTCACGTCCTGCGGGGTCAGCAGCAGGGCCTGCGCGACCTGGCGGTCGCTGTGACCGGCGCCGATCAGCTCCAGCAGCCGGTACTCGGTCAGCGACAGGCTCGGCGCCACCGCCCGCTCGGCCTCCGGCCGCACCCCCACGGCGGCCAGCGCCCGGCGGACCCGGCCGGCCAGCAGGACGCTGCTGCAGGTCCCGGCGAGGTCCAGCGCCTCGGTGAGGACGTGGCGGGCCCGATCGGTCTCGCCGGTGCGGGTCAGGGCCACCCCCAACTCGTACTGCGCTCGGGCCAGTTCCAGGCGGGCCGGGGAGCGCTCCAGCACGGTGACGGCCTCCCGCAGCAGGGCCTCCCCCTCGGGGCCGCCCACGACGACGCCCAGGCAGCGCGACGCCACGCCGATCACCCGATCGGTGCCCCAGCGGTGAGCCAACTCCATCTCTTCGGTCGCGAGTTGGAACGCCTCTTCCCGCTGCCCGAGCGCCAGGTGCAGCAGCGCGGCACGCGAACGCCAGGGCGTCATCGCCAGGTTGGACACCCGCGCCCGCTTCTCCTGCGCGCCGTACTCCAGCAGGAGGGCCAGCGCGGCCGCCGGATTGCGCCGCGCCGCGTGCAGGCGGCTGCGGGCGAGGACCATCGGGCCCTGCCACGTCCAGCCCACCCGCTCGGTGTCGGCGTCCGGCACCAGGACGCCCGCCGCCGCGGCGAGCTCGCCGCGCTCGATCAGCGCCTCCCCCGTCTGGGCCATCAGCGCCAGCCGCACCCGGGGCTCCAGGCCCTCCCCCGCCGTCGTGGCGGGATGACCGAAGTCCGGCGTGAGGGACGGGATCCGCCCCCGGCGCAGCCGGACCGTCAGCTGCCACACCATCGCCGCCGACACCATCAGGAACGAGCCCCAGCGCCCGCCCACCTCGGCGATGTGGTCGAAGCGCGCCGCCGCGTCGTCGAGCCGGTCGGTGGTGACGAAGGACAGGCCGGCCAGGCTGACGAGCATCTGCGCCTGGTCCACGCCCGCCAGCCCGCCGCGCAGGGCCCGGTCGAGGAGGTCGTCGGTGACCGCGGCACTGGCGTCACCGGTGACTCCCGAAGCGGACAGCGCGGCCAGGACCGCGCACTCGCCGGGCGTGTCACCGGGAAGCTTCTCCTCCCACAGCCGGCCCGCCAGTTCCCGGGCCGCGGGGACGGTGGACAACTGCTCGTACCCGATCACCAGCATCTGGGCCTGGAGGTACCACGACACCTCACGGGCGATCCCGGTGCCGTCCTCCGCCTGCCGCAGATCCTCCACCGCGCGGGTGAGGACCTCGGTCGCGTCGGCGTGCCGGTGCCCGAGGAACAGCGCGTTCGCGAGCAGGTAGGCCGCCTCGGCCCGGGCGTACGGGTCCGTCAACGCCTCCGAGGCCCGGGCCAGTTGATGCCTGGCCGCGGCGACGTCGACCTGCAGCTCGGCCGCGCCCAGCTCCAGGAGCAGCGGGCCGCGCCGGTCGGCGGGCATCGGCTCCCGCAGGGCCCGGCGCAGGTAGGTCGCGGTGATCTCCGGCGCGCCTCGGCCGCGTGTCACCCGTGCGGCCTCCCGCAGTGCCTCCACCCGCCAGGCCTCGCCGCTCGGTTCGGCCAGCAGCAGGTGGGTGGCCACCACGTCCTCGCCCGCGCCCTCGCGTCGCAGCAGTTCGGCCGCCTGCGCGTGTGCGGCGGCCGACTCCACCGGGCTGACGACGGCTTCGGCGATCGCGGCCCGGACCAGGGGGTGGTCGAACCGTGCCACCTCGCCGGGCGCCAGCACCCCGATCCGCCGCAGACGGCGGCCGTGCTCGCGGGCCTGCGCCTCACCGAGCCCCGCCAGTTCGGCCGCGTGGTGCCAGGCGACGCCGTCGCCCAGCACCACCAGGGCCCGGGCCAGCCGACGGGCCGGCTCGGGCTGGCCCGCCAGCCGCTTGACCACGGTGGCCGCCAGGATCCTGCCCCGGAACTCCTCGACCAGGGGCGCGTGGCCGTCCTCGGGCTCGATCCCGTTGTCGGCCAGGGTCCGGAGCAACTCCCGCAGGAGCAGCGGGTTTCCCTGGCTCGCCTCGGCACAGGCGGCGACGAACCGCGGCCCGGCGTCGCGCCCCAGGCTCGCGCCCACCAGCCCGGCAACGCTGCCGGCGTCCAGCGCCGGCAGGTCGACGGGCAGGCAGTCCGGCTGCCCGGCGATCCGCTCCAGGAACGGCTCGGCCTCCGTCCCGCTGTGCGGCCGGGCCGCCAGCACCAGCAGCAGCGGGAGGCCGCGCAGGCGCCGCGCCAGGTAGTCCAGCCACCGGACGGACGGGCCGTCCGCCCAGTGGGCGTCGTCGACCACGAGGGCGACCGGCCCGTCGTCCGTGACGTGCACCATCAGCCAGTACAGGCTGTGCAGCACACCCAGGGACGCCTCGGGCGACAAACCTCCGCCCTCGCCGTCCACGCCGTCCACACCGTCCAAGCGCAGGACGTGCGAGGCCGGCGCGGCAGGGCCCGACAGCAGCCGCTCCCGGCCGGCCGCACCGGCTCGGGCCAGCAGCGGATCGGCCAGCTGCCGCAGCACCGCGAAGGCGAAGTCCCGCTCCAGCTCTCCCCCGGCGGCCCGGACCACCCGGAACCCGCGCGCCTGCTCGGCGGCGGCCCAGGCGTTCAGCAGCGAGGTCTTCCCCATGCCCGCGCCCGCGCGCACCAGCACGACCCCGCCCCGACCGGCCCGGGCGTCACCGGCCGCGCGTTCCAGGGCCGCCAACTGGCCCTGCCGGTCGAGCAGTTCGGCTCTCTTCGCGCGGTCGTCGACGCGGGAGCCGGCCGGCCCGCCGGAGCGGCCGGCGGCGAACAGCGCGGCGGCCTCCGCCTCCGCCAGGCCCAGCGCCGACACCAGCACCTCCAGGGTGCGGCGCTGCGGCCGCTCCCGGCGGCCCCGCTCCAGATCCCTGATCGATCTGGCCGCCAACCCCGCGGCCTCGGCAAGTTCCTCCTGAGTCAGTCCCGCAGCACGCCGCAGCTCCCGCAGCAGCCGGCCCAACGTCGTCACCCACACACCCCCACACCCGGGTCACCCCAGTGGCTACTCCCCGGTAACAAGTCGGGACCCTACCGGGCGAGGTGATCTTCCGGGGCGGCTTGACGAGAACTTGCCAGAAGAGGCCGCGTGGCTACCCACGACCGATGCGGGCGAGGAGCGGAACGGCGCCGTCCTCCGCGGCGATCCCACGGGCGAGCTCGGCCGCGCCGCGGCCGCGGGACGGGTCGGCGGGCAGGCCAAAGAGGGCGCGCAGGCGGGTTGCTGCGCCTGCGAAGGCACGTTCGGCGCGCTGCAGCACGTCCCGGCCCGCGGCGAGGTTACCCGCGCCGGTGTCCCGAGCGTTGGGCAGCGGGAATTCGGCGGTGGCGATCGCCGGCACCAGGTAGGCGCCGATGACGGGGACGCCGAGCGCCTCGCCCGCCGTCCGGCCGAGCGGTGCCGGGCCGAAGGCGGTGAGCAGCAGGTCGGTCCCGTCGGCCACCGCGTCCGCGACCGCCGGCGAGTCCGTCCGCGTACGCCCTCGTCAGCGCCCGGACCTCCACGCGCGACGCGGCCCGGGCGCGGTCCCGGATCAGCCCGTGCGGGTCACCGGCACGGGCCGGAAGCCGAGGCCGCACCCGCCGACGAGCGCGGCGAAGGACGGGTGGGCGGCCACGGCCACCTGGTGGCCCGCTTCCAGCAGGCGGCGCCCCAGGCCCGTGTACGGCGCGACGTCCCCCCGGGAACCGGCGGTGATGATCAGAATGCGCATGCGGCGATTCCGGCAGGCTCAGAACGCGTCGTCGGGCATCTCGACCGTGGTGCGGTCCAGGCTCTCCAGGAGCTTGAACTGCGCCTCGGTCTTGGGCAATTCGTAGCGGAAGAAGAACCGGCAGGCGTGGCGCTTCCCCTCGTAGAACGGCCCGCTGCCGGCGTCGGCGGCGAGGAGCTGCTCCAGCCACAGCCACGCGACGACGGTGTGGCCCACCGCTTCGAGGTAGATGCTCGCGTTGGCCAGGGCCGTCTCCGGGTCACCGGTCGACCACAGCCGCCGGGTGACCGAGACGACGCGCTGGACGGCCTCGTCGAGCCGCGCCGCGTACTCGGCCGCGTCGCCGCCGACGCCCTTGGCGCGGGCGATCGTCGCATGCACCGTCTCCACGAGCAGGCGCAGCCCGGCGCCGCCGTCCATGACGACCTTGCGGCCGAGCAGGTCCAGGCCGTGGATGCCGTGGGTGCCCTCGTGGATGGGGTTGAGCCGGTTGTCGCGGTAGAACTGCTCGACGTCGTACTCGCGGGTGTAGCCGTAGCCGCCGTGCACCTGGATGGCGAGGCTGTTGGCCTCCAGGCACCACTGGGAGGGCCAGCTCTTGGCGACGGGCGTGAGGACGTCCAGCAGGAGCTTGGCGCGGGCCCGGTCCTCGGGGGACGCGCCGGTGCGCTCCTCGTCGAGGAGGCGGCCGCAGTACAGGACGAGCGCCAACGCGCCCTCCGCATAGGACTTCTGGGCGAGCAGCATGCGGCGCACGTCGGCGTGGGCGATGATCGGCACCTGGGGCGCGTCCGGGTCCCTGCCGGTGAGCGGACGGCCCTGGGGGCGGGTGCGGGCGTAGTCCAGGGCGTGCAGGTAGCCGGTGTAGCCGAGCGCGGTGGCACCGAGTCCGACGCCGATCCGGGCCTCGTTCATCATGTGGAACATGTAGGCCAGTCCGCGGTGCGGCTCGCCGACGAGGTGCCCGACGGCACCGGGCCCGCCGCCCGGCCGGTGGACGCCCTCGCCGAAGTTGAGCAGGGTGTTGGTGGTCCCCCGGAAGCCCATCTTGTGGTTGAGCCCGGCGAGCACGACGTCGTTGCGCTCACCGGGCGAGCCGTCGGCGGCGACCAGCACCTTGGGCACGATGAACAGCGACAGGCCCTTCACGCCGGGCGGCCCGCCGGGGATCCTGGCCAGCACCAGGTGGACGATGTTCTCGCCGAGCTCGTGGTCACCGCCCGAGATCCACATCTTGTTCCCGAACAGCCGGTACGTGCCGTCGCCCTGCGGCTCGGCCCGGGTGCGGATGTCGGCGAGCGAGGAGCCGGCCTGCGGCTCCGACAGGCACATGGTGCCGAAGAACCGTCCCTCCAGCATGGGCCGGACGTAGGTGTCGACCTGCTCCCGGCTGCCGTGCGCCAACAGCAGGTTGGCGTTGCCCGCCGTGAGGAACGGGTAGCCGGACGTCCCCGGATTCGCGGCCTGGAACCACGCGAAGCAGGCGCTGGCCACGACGGAGGGCAGCTGCGCGCCGCCGACCTCGTAGTCCATCGCGCTGCCGAGCAGGCCCGTGCCGGCGAAGACGGCCAGCGCCTCCTTGACCTCCGGGATCAGGTGGACCCGCTCGCCGTCGAAGCGCGGCTCCTCGGCATCGTTCCGCTTGTTGTGCGGCGCGAAGTGCCGGGTGGCGACCTGCTCGCTGAGGTCCAGGGCCGCGTCGAAGGTCTCGCGCGAGTGGTCGGCGTAGCGCGGCCGCCCGGTGAGCGACGGGACGTCCAGCCATTCGTACAGCAGGAAGTCGAGGTCGCGGCGGGAGAGGAGCAGAGAGGTCATGGCATCGTGCCTTTCAACTCGACGAGCTCCGCCCGAGGCTACCCGAGCCCGAATCCGGTGTCGGGGCCCGCGTCCGGGACTGAAGGGGGCAGGCTGGGGGAAGGGCTCGGTCACACCCGGCACCATCAGAGTCAGGAGTTCGGCATGAGTGAACCGCTCGACTTCAACGCGAGGACCATCGCGGAGTTCCGAGCGAACGGCGGCTTGGTCGGCGGGCCCTTCGAGGGGGCTCCGCTCGTCCTGGTGCACCACCGCGGACGCACGAGCGGCAAGGAGTACGTCGCCCCGATGATGTGCCTGCCGCACGACGACGACCCGGACATCGTCTACGTCTTCGCCAGCAAGGGCGGAGCACCCACCGATCCGGACTGGTACCGCAACCTCACCGCCGCCGGCGAGGGCACGGTCGAACGCGGGACGGAGATGTACCGGGTGTCCGTGCGCGAGCTGACCGGCGACGAACGCGACCGCGTGTACGCCGAGCAGGCCCGGCGCTACCCGGGCTTCGCCGAGTACGCCCGCCAGACCGCCGGCATCCGCGTCATCCCGGTGCTCGAACTGACCCGCGCCTGATCCGGGGCCCCGGACCTCCGCCGGGGCCGCGCGGTCGTACCGGGGCGCAGGCGCGACGCCCCACCGGCTCGGCTCCGGTGTTCCGGTGTTCCGGTGTTCCGGTGGGGCGTCGCGTGCCGGGCCGGCCCGTCAGGCGGTGGGCTCCTCGGTCGGCGGGGTGCCGCGCAGGCACAGGTTGCGGTTGTTGTACTCGCTGCGGCCGGTGACGTCGGTGCCGAACCAGTCCGGGGGCTCGAAGGCCGTCGCCTCGGCGGTGCTGTCGAACTCGACCTCGACGGTGAGCAGGCCCGCGAGGGGGCCGCGGTAGGGGTGGAGCTGGGCGGGGCGGCCGGCCTCCAGCGGGACCGCGGGGGGGTCTGTGGGTGTCTGTGG
>NZ_JBHWGD010000157.1:0-9132 GCF_042733235.1 Kitasatospora sp. NPDC059722 | reverse complement strand
CGGTGCGGCCGTCCTCCAGCGGGACCTCGGTGCGGACCTTGGTCAGCCGGGCGCCCTCGGTGGCGGGCCACAGGGCCGCGACCTGCTCCTCGTCCAGGGGGGTCTCGTACTCGGCGCGCTCCAGGCCGCCGCCGTGCTTGACCGTCAGCGTGGAGCCCTCGGGCGTCCGGCGGATCCGCACCTCGGAGTCGCCGCCACGGGTGAGGTAGCCCTGGCTGATGGCCGTCGAGACGGCACCGGCCGTCCCGGGGACGCGGTCGACCAGGAACTTGCGCTCGATCTCGCTCGGCATCCGGTTTCCTTTCCTCGTGCTCAAGACCGGTCGTCAGGCGGCCGACATCGTATGCCGAGCTTGTGGGGCGCCGGTCGGCCTCCGAACTCGGCTCATCCCGGAAGCGAGGACGCCTCGCCGATCGCGGCGAGCAGTTGGAACGGCAGCTCCCGGTCCCCCTGGCCGATGGCCAGGGCGAGCCACCGGTCGGAGGAGGGTGGCTGCCACAGCTGCATGCCGCCGGCGAGGTTGCACAGGAAACCGAGCGGCTCCGGGGCCACGAACTCGGGGTCCGGATGGTCGAACCCGAGATACGGCCACAGGTCAACCGTCGCGGGGCTGCCCCAACGGGCGGTCAGAGCGGCGGCAAGCGCGTCGAGATCGGCTTCCAGCTCCTTCTCGGCCGCCTCGACGACCTCCTCGCTGCGGTCGTCCCAGAAGTCCCGGCTCTCCCGGAGCACGGCCACGTGGAATCCGGGCCCACTCCACCCGTCACCTTTCTCCGGCTTGCCCTCCTGCTCGGGGAACGGCAGGGCGCTCAGTTCATCGATGATCGACAGCTGGGCTTCGGTGAAGCCGGTCGACCGGTGCTGGCTCGCCATGGACGAAGCCTAACGCGCACCCGACCCCGGCGGCCCGGCCATCTCGGAACAACAGTGGCCTCACCATGACCAACTGAGACAGATGCATCAACGGTCCCCTTATGGGGACATAAGAGACACTCAGTGAACAACCTTTGCCGATTCGATATGTGATCTGGTCATCCGGCCCGAACACTTCTGCGATCTTGGAAAGGCAGAACCCTTTACCATTGCTATTCACGGAGTAAACTCTCTTGCCATCGAGGAAGCAGGCCTCGTCCCGGTTCGGGGGCGGGGCCTTCACCACGCGCGGGCTGCGGCGGACAGCCGTCGTAGCCGCGCTCGCGATGCTGGTCGAGACGGGGGTCGCGCTCGACGCGATCACCGCCGAGGCCCAAGCCGCGCCCGCGAACGCCAAGGCGCCGGCCACCGCGCCGGTCAACGAGGCGCCGGACGCCGCGTCCGCGCTGCTGGCCGCGCGGCTCAACGGACGCCGGATCGAGGTCACCGGCGCCAGGACCGCCACCACCACCCTCTGGGCCGACCCCGAGGGCACGCTGACCCAGGACACCGCGACCGGACCGGTCAGGGTGAAGGTCGGCGACGCCTGGGTCCTCGTCGACACGACGCTCGTGGAGACGGCGGACGGCAAGGTCGCGCCGAAGGTCCACCCGGAGGGCCTCGTGTTCGCCGGCGGCGACGCCACGGTGAAGACCGGAGACCCGGTCGCCCCCACGGCCCCCGCCCCCACGACCCCCGCCGCCGACACCACCCGGGCCAGCCGCAGCGAAGCCCGCGCGCAGGACGGTCCGTTCGCCACACCCGCAAAGCCCGCCGCCGCCGCCAAGCCCGCCGAGCGCGAGCTGGTGACGATCGGCACCGGGGAGCAGCAGGTGCAGTTCGGCTGGCTCGGCCGGCTGCCCAAGCCCAGGCTGGAGGGCAGCAAGGCGACCTACGCCGACGCCCGCCCGGGTGTGGACCTCGTCCTGGAGGCCACCCGGACCGGCTTCGAGCAGTTCCTGATCGTCAAGGACCGCTCGGCCGTCTCGCAGGCCGGCACGATCACGCTCCCGGTCGACACCAGCGGTCTGGACGTGATCCGCAAGGACGACGGCTCGATCGAGCTGACGGAGCGTCCCTCCGGCAAGGTCCAGGCGAGGATCCCCGCCCCGGTGATGTGGGACGCGACGGTCGACCCGAACTCGCAGGAGCACACCCGGCGCGCGCCGGTGGCGATGGAACTGCGCGGCTCCGGTGCCGACGCCGAGCTGGTGTTCACCCCGGAGGCGGGCTTCCTCGCCGACCCGGCGACCAGCTTCCCGGTGACGATCGACCCCGCGCTCACCGTCGGGCCGTCCTTCGACACCTTCGTCCAGCAGGGCTACGCGACCGACCAGTCGTCGGCCGTCGAGCTGAAGCTGGGCAACAACGGCAGCGGCCAGGTCGCCCGTTCGTTCCTGCACTTCCCCGAGGGGCCGTACCACGGCAAGCACATCCTCTCGGCGAAGCTGAACCTCTACAACTGGCACTCGTGGTCGTGCGAGCCCTGGTCCTGGGAGGTCTGGGACACCGGCCTCGCGTCCACCGCCACCCGGTGGACCAACCAGCCGGGCTGGAACAAGATGTGGGCGGTCAGCAACAAGACGGCCGGCAACGAGACGGCCGGCTGCGGCAACGCCTGGGTCAGCCAGGACGTGACGAGCCTGGTCGCCGCGTGGTCCGACAACGGCTACACCAACAACGCGCTCGGCCTGCGCGCCTCCACCGAGACGAGCCCGTACTCGTGGAAGCGCTTCGACTCCGCCGAGGGCTCCAACCCGCCGTACCTGTCGGTCACGTACAACACGGTCCCGACGGCCCCGCCGGCGGTGGACGTGTTCCCCGCGCACCAGGGGAACCCGCGCTACACCTCCTCGGCCACGCCCACCTTCCAGGTGCTGGCCAGTGACCCCGACGGCGGCGGCCGGGTCGGCGCCGACTTCGACCTGTACCGCGCGGGCGTGTTCGTCAAGCGCGTCTACAAGGAGGTCCCGAACGGCAGTTACGCCCAGGTGAAGCCGGCCGACTTCGGGATCGCGAAGCTCGACGAGGGCGTCACCTACTCGATGGGCGCCCGCCTCTGGGACGGCACCGACAACTCGCCGTGGGCGCCGCAGGACGTGGTCGTCGTCGCCGACACCACCAAGCCCGGCGCGCCGTTCGTCACCTCGCCCGACTACCCCTCGGACGAGGCCTGGCACGGCGCCGCGGGCCAGGCCGGTCGCTTCACGCTGACCCCGCCGGCCGGCACCGGTGACGTGATCGGCTACGTCTACACCCTGGACGGCAAGTCGCCGACGACGGTGGACGCGACCGGGGCGACCACCGCCTCGATCACCCCGCCCACCGACGGCACGCACGTCCTGAAGGTGCAGACGAAGGACCGCGCCGACAACCTCTCGGACCCGGCCGTCCACACCTTCAGGGTCGGCAAGGCGGGCGTCGTCTCGCCCGCGGACGGCACGCAGGCCGCGAAGCGCGTCAAGCTCGCGGTCGACGCCCAGACCCAGTTCACCCGGGTGACCTGGCAGTACCGCCGCGGCCCCGGCGCCGCCGAGTTCGACATCCCGGCGGCCCACCTCGCCAAGGCCGACAACACGCCCGTCACCGGCACCCGGCCGCGGCTGGCCGAGCTCGGCGGCCACGCCAACTGGTCGGTGCTGGAGTCGCTCGGCCGGGTCGGCGGCGTCGTGCAGGTGCGCGCGCTGCTCTACACCGACAAGGACACCGACGCCGCGTACCCGACCGCCTGGTCGACCTTCACCGCCGACCCCAACGCCGACGGCGCGGCCGGCACCGAAGTCGGTCCGGGCTCGGTCAACCTGCTCACCGGCGACTACTCGGTCGACGTCACGGACACCGACGAGTTCGGCATGGCCACCAAGCGCTCCTCCTCCTCGCGCGGCACCGACCGCGGCTGGCAGGAGCAGGGCGAGCGGCTGACGGCCAACCAGCAGCAGGTGTCCACCGACACCACCGGGTTCCTGGCCACCCCGGGCACCGCGCTGCGGGCCACCGACCGGGGCCAGGGCTCCTCGACCGACTCGCTCAAGGTGCTGCCGGACGCCAACAAGTCCGGTGACACGTACGCGCTGCTCGGCGGCTCGGGCGGCCTGCAGCTGGGCATGAAGCCCGGCCGCACCTACCGGGTCAAGGCCTGGGTCTACGTGCCGTCCACGACCGGCCTGACCGCCGGGTACGACGACCGCGGCATGCGGATCGTCGTCGTCCACGGCAAGACCGGGGCGCTCACCACCACCGTCTCCCGCAAGGCGCCGTACACCGACGCCTGGGCGGAGCTCACCACCGACGTCACGCTCGCCGCGGACGCCACCGAGGCGCAGGTCCGGCTCTACAACGGGCACTCGGACAACGCCGACCGGCCCGTGTACTTCGACAACATGTCGGTGCGCGAGCTCGTCGCGCCGTTCGGCCCGCAGTGGGCCGGCGGGGCGCAGGGCGAGGCGGCCGAGTACGTCTCGCTCGCCTTCCCGGGCGCGGACGCCGCGGTGCTCAAGGCCACCGACGACACGTCGGTCACCTTCGCGCGGGCGCAGGACGGCACGCTCTACCCCGAGCCGGGTGCCGAGCACCTCGGCCTGAAGGCGACCGGCGCCACCTACACGCTGACCGAACTGGACGGCTCCACCACGGTGTTCGCCCGCCAGGGCGAGTCCGACGTGTACGCCGTGCAGTCCTCCACCGGCCCGGACGCCGCGTCCACGACCCGGTACGTCTACGACTCCGCCGACCGGCGCGCGGTGGTCAAGCGGGTGATCGCGCCCGTGGAGCCGGGCGTGGACGACGCCAACGGCTGCGCCGTCGACCCGCTGCCGCGCGGCTGCGAGGTCACCGACTACGACTACGCGACCGCCACCACGGCCGTCGCCGGCACCCCCGGCGACTTCACCGACCGGGTGCGGGCCGTCAAGGTCTGGTCGTGGAACCCGGTGACCGCCAAGCAGGAGGCCGTCGAGGTCGCGCACTACGCGTACGACGAGCGCGGCCGCCTCGCCCGGGTGTGGGACCCGCGCCTGGCCCAGCCGCTGAAGACGGCGTACGGCTACGACGACGCCGGCCGGGTGACCCGGATATCCCCGGCCGGGGACCTGCCGTGGGACTTCGACTACGGCAAGGCCGCGGCCGACCAGGACCCGGGCCGGCTGCTGAAGGTCCGCCGGGCCTCGCTGGCACCGGGCAGCAAGGACCGGGTGGACGGCGAGATCGCCACCACGGTGGTCTACGACGTGCCGCTGACCCGCGGCGCGGGCGGCCCGTACGCGATGTCCGGTCCGGACGTCGCCGCCTGGGCCCAGACCGACGCGCCGACCGACGCCACGGCGGTGTTCGGCCCCGAGGACGATCCGGGCACCGGCACCGCTTCGGCCGCCAGGCCGGGCCCCGACGGCTACCGGGCCGCCACCGTGCACTACCTCGACGCCTCCGGCAGCGAGGTCAACACCGCGACCCCGTCCGTCACCCCCGGCGGTGACATCGACACCAAGGAGTACGACCGCTACGGCCACGCGGTCCGCGCCCTGGACGCGACCGACCGGTCCATCGCCATCGGCACGCACCCCGACACCGAGCGGTTCGTCGCGGAACTCGGCCTGCCGGCCGACTCCGCCTCCCGCGCCCGGCTGCTGGACCACCGGACGGTCTACTCCCCGGACGGCCTCGACGTCGTCGAGACGCTCGGCCCGGTCTACCGCGCCTCGCTCGCCGAGCAGGTCGAGGGCCAGAGCGCGCCGGTGTCCGTCACGGCCGAGGGCGAGAGCCTCGTCCAGCTCGGCGCGACCGACCCGCTGCGGGTGCAGACGCTCGCGCAGTGCTGCGCCGGGGCCGGCTGGTCCGGCGGCGCGCACGTGTTCTTCAGCGCGAACGAGGTCGGTGACAACGCGTCCTTCCGGGTCTCCGTGCCGGAGGAGGGCGAGTACCAGCTGACCGCGCTGCTGACCAGGGCCGCGGACTACGGCGTCGTCCAGCTGTCGATCGACGGCCAGAACGTCGGCGGCACCTTCGACGGGTACAACCCGACCGTCACCACCAGCTCCTACACGGCGGGTTCGACGGTCCGGCTCGCCCGCGGTGACCACGAGCTGCGGCTCACCGTCACCGGGAAGAACCCGGCCGCGGTCACGCCGTACTACCAGGCGGGCCTGGACCGGGTCACCCTGACCAAGACCACGCTCAACCCGACCCTGCCGGCCGGCACCCCGGTGCTCGCCCGGGACCACAACACCAACACCTACGACGAGGGCAGGCCGGACGGCAGGACGTACCACCTGGTCACCAGCTCCACCGACGGCGCCCGCATCGACGGCTACGCCGCCGACGTCGAACTGCGCGTCACGAAGCACGGCTACGACGCGCCGATCGGCGGTGTCCCCGGCTGGCAGCTGCGGGTGGCCACCTCGGTCACCACCGACGCGCTCGGTGCCAAGCCGACCGCCTACCTGAAGTACGACGCGGCCGGCCGCGCGCTGGAGTCCCGCAAGCCCGACGGCACCGGCGCCGACGCGAGCACCGTGAAGTCGGTGTTCTACACGGCCGGTGCCAACCCGGACGACGCCCTGTGCGGCAACCGGCCCGAGTGGGCGGGCAGCCCCTGCGCCACCCTGCCCGGCGGTCCGGTCACGGGCACGGACGGCTCCCGGATGCCGACCACCCTGCCGGTCAAGCGGATCACCCGGTACTCGCCGTTCGGCGAGCCGGAGGAGACGACCGAGACCAACGCCGGCAAGACCCGCAAGACCGTCACCACCTACGACGGGGCGGACCGGGTCACCTCCACCGAGATCACCTCGGACGAGGGCCAGGCACTGTCCAAGGTCACCACCGAGTACGACCCGGCGACGGGCGACGCGGTCAGGACCACCACCGACGGCAAGTCGCTGACCCGCGTCATGGACGCTCTCGGCCGGCTGATCTCGTACACGGACGCCGACGGCGGCACCACCACCACGGAGTTCGACCGGTTCGGCAAGCCGGTCAAGGTCACCGACCCGACCGGGTCCACCACGTACGCCTACGACCGCGCGAAGGAGCCGCGCGGGCTCGTCACCTCGGTCAGCGACAGCGTGGCGGGCGAGTTCACCGCCGCGTACGGTCCGGACGGCCAGCTGGTCGAGCAGACCTACCCCGGCGGCATCGTCCGCCGCGACACCTTCAACGCGGTGGGCGAGGCCACCGGCCGCACCTACACCCGCACCTCCGACAACACGGTCGTCTGGGCCCAGACCAGCGACGTCTCCACCCAGGGCCAGGTGGCCCGCAACACCAGCTCCACCGCCACCCGCACCTACCAGTACGACCGGCTCGGCCGGCTGGTGAAGGCCCAGCAGTCCAGCACCACCAGCGGCTGCGTCACCCGGCAGTACGCCTTCGACGCCCACTCCAACCGGCTCTCGAAGGCCACCACGCCGGCCGCGGCGGACGGCTCCTGCGCCACCACCGGCGCGGTCGCCGAGAACCACGCCTACGACAGCGCCGACCGGCTCACCGACGCCGGCTACGCCTACGACGCGTTCGGGCGCACCGTGAAGACCGCCACCGGCTCGACCAACACCTACTGGGCCAACGACAAGGTCGCCGCCCAGGAGAAGGGGGACACCCGGCAGCAGTGGGCGCAGGACGCCGCACACCGGCCGACCGCCTACACCACCGCCAGGAAGCAGGCCGACGGCAGCTGGTCCAACCTCACGTCGAAGCTGAACCACTACGGCGACGACTCCGACGAGGTCCGCTGGACCGTCGAGGACACCACCCAGGGCACCGTCACCCGCAACGTCTCTGGCCCGGACACCGACCTCGTCGCGACCACCGGCAGGACCGGTGACGTCCAGCTCCAGCTGACCGACCTCTTCGGCTCGGTGGTCGTCACCACCGACACCGCCCTCACCAGGCCGGTCGTGCTGGACTTCGACGAGTTCGGCGTCCCGCAGGACGGCCAGGCCGCCGTGCGGTTCGGCTGGCTGGGCGGCAAGGAGCGCTCCGCCGAGGCGCAGGACGGCGTCATCCTGATGGGGGCCCGTCTCTACAGCCCGGCCCTGGGACGCTTCCTGCAGGTCGACCCGGTGCCGGGCGGCAACGCCGGCCCGTACGACTACTGCACCGGCGACCCGGTCAACTGCACCGACCTCGACGGCAACTGGGGCATGCCCAAGTGGCTGAAGAAGACGGTCCACGTGGTGGCCAGGGTCTCCGAGATCGCCTCGTACATCCCCGGCCCGATCGGTGCGGCGGCCGCGGCCGTCTCGTCGATCTCCTACGCCGCGACGGGCAACTGGCGCAAGGCGGCGGAGATGGGCGTCACCGCGCTGTCCGGACTGGTCGGTGCCAACACCGCGGTGAAGGGCGCCTTCACGGCCGTCCGCGCGAGCCGGGCGGCCGGGCGGGCCGGGCGGTTCGCCTCCCGGGCGCGCTCGGTGTTCCGCAGCTCCGGCTGCAACTCCTTCGCCCCGGACACCCCGGTGCTGATGGGCGACGGCTCGCAGCTGCCGATCGGTCAGGTCCAGGTCGGCGACTACGTGATGTCCACGGACCCGGGGACCGGCGAGTCCCGGCCCGAGCCGGTGCTCAACGTCATCGTCGGCTACGGCACCAAGCACCTGGTCGACATCCAGGCCGGCCCGGACGGCGGCCAGCCGCTGCGGGCGACCGCCGAGCACCCGCTCTGGGTCACCGGCAAGGGCTGGACGGACGCGGCCGCGGTCGAGGCCGGCGACGCCCTGATCGCCCCGGACGGCACGGTCAGCGACGTGACCCGGGTCAACGACCTCGGCTTCGTCGTCGACCAGCTGGTCTTCAACCTCACCATCGGTGACCAGCACACCTTCTCCGTCCAGGTAGGGGACGGCTGGGCGCTCTCCCACAACAAGTCCGCCGCCTGCCAGATCTCGATGCAGAAGCAGGCCCGGCACGTGCGGGGGACTCCGGAGTACCACCGGGAGGTGAAGAAGCGCGGCGGCCTCTCGACCTTCCACGGCTGGAAGTCCGCCCGCCGGTTCGTCGAGCACGCGTGGCGGCATGGGAAGGTGATCGAGAAGAAAAAGGGCAAGGAGGTTCGTGAGCTCGAGTTCGGTTTCGGCGTCGGCACCAACGCCAAGGGGCGGACGCAGACGAAGGTCCGCGTCCACCGGGACGCGAAGGGCAAGATCCACGGACACCCGTCAGGCCGGGGGTACTGACCCCTTCTGACACCTTGATCGACCGGGCCCCCGGGGGGGGGGGGGGCGCCCC
>NZ_JBHWGD010000156.1:0-9138 GCF_042733235.1 Kitasatospora sp. NPDC059722 | reverse complement strand
GCGCCCCGCCCCGGGGGGGCACCACGGCGGGGCAATAGGGTCGGGGCGGGGGCGCGCCGCGGGGGGGGGGAAGGAGGTTCAGCGGTCGAGGTCGATCATGAAGCGCCTCGTACCGGGAGCGACCGTGTCCGCGTGGATCGAGCCACGGGCGCGGTCGAAGTCCCCGGTGCCGCCGGTGATCGCGTTGTCGAACGACGGCGGCGGGCCCGGGTTGAGGTTGCCGAAGACCATCCCCTGGGCGGTGATCTGGCCACCGGGGAGGGTGTAGGTCACGGTGCACTCCTCCGCGCCGCCGTTGTCGGTGCGGGTGGTGGTACAGGTGCCGCCGGTCTCGCCGACCTGGTTGCCGTCCAGATCGGAGAGCACCGAGCGGAAGACGGTCCGGTCGCCCTGGGCGGGGGCGCCGCCGGGGTTGACGGGGAAGAACGACTGCTGGGCGAGGCGGCCGATGAGGGTGATGACCCGGTCGCGGGCCTGGGGGACGGGCGATTCGGTGTTCGTCGCGGCCGTCGCGACGGGGGCGGAGGCGAGGAGGGTGACCAGCGCGGCGGCCGTGCCGAGGCAGGCCGTTCTCACAGGGCGCATTCGTGTGGCTCCTGAAGTCGGTGTTCATGAGGGGGCGGGCGGCTCATTCATAACCTCGGCCCTGCCGTCGCCCGGAACGTCCCGGCACGACCCACCGGCAGATTCGACCGCACGGACCACCCGGGGCGGGTCCCCGGCCGGCGTTCGCCGCTGCCGGGCGCACCGCGCCGTTCGACGCCTCCGCGGAGGCCATGGCCACGGTCGCCGCCTGAAGCGGGTGGGAGGTGAGGGCGTTTGTCGGTCGGGAGTGGCAGGGTGGGGAGCATGTGCGGCCGTTTCGTCTCCACCACCACGCCCCAGGACCTCGTCGGCCTGCTCGGCGAGCTCCGCTGGGACCCCGCCGAGGCCCTCGCCCCGAGCTGGAACGTCGCCCCGACCGACCCCGTCCCGGCGGTGCTCGAACGGGTCGACCGCGAGACCGGCGAGCTGCTGCGGCAGTTCCGGCCGCTGCGGTGGGGCCTCGTCCCGTCCTGGTCGAAGGACGCGTCCGGCGGCGCCCGCATGATCAACGCTCGCTCGGAGACCGTCCACGAGAAGCCCGCCTTCCGCAAGGCCTTCACCGCCCGGCGCTGCGTGATCCCGGCGGACGGCTACTTCGAGTGGCGCGAGGTCCCGGCGGAGGCCGACCGCAAGAAGTACAAGCAGCCGTACTTCCTCAGCACCGGCTCGGTGATGCTGATGGCCGGGCTGTACGAGTTCTGGCGCGACCGCACCCTCGCCGAGGACGACCCCGCCGCCTGGCTCGCCACCGCGACCATCATCACCACCGACGCGACGGACACCGCCGGCCGCGTCCACGACCGCATGCCGCTCACCATCGCCCCGGACGACGTGCCCACCTGGCTCGCCCCGGACGTCACCGACGCCACCGAGCTGCACCACCTGCTGCGCCGGCCCGCCGACGGCGCCCTGCGCGTACGGGCCGTGTCGACGGCCGTCAACAGCGTGCGCTCCAACGGCCCGGAACTGCTCGACGGCGCCGAGGACCCACTGGGGCTCGCGGACTGACGGTGCGGAGTGACGGTGGGGCCTGACGGTAGGGCCTGACGGCGCATCACCCACCTGCCCAAATCCGCTGACAGCCCGCTGATCTCCCGTTACCGTTGGCGAGCAAGCGTCAACGGGGGGGTGGGCAGCACGGTGATCACGTCGATGACGACGCACGCCCGGCCCGAGGGCGGCCTGCCCGACCACGACGCGTTCGAGCAGCGCCGCCGCCCGTCCGCGCCCTCCACCACCGCCGTCAACCCGCACACCGAGCAGCGCAGCGTCGTCCTGCCGCCCTCCGCCGCGCGGGCCGCGCTCAGCGTCGAGGCCACCCCGCCCTGGCACAACCTCCCGCCGCGCTCCGGCGGCGGCTTCGTCGGGCGGGACGCCGCGCTCCAGGCCATCGGCGAGGCGCTCGCGGACGGCGACGGCAGCGGGCTCGTCACCCAGGCCACCACGCTCCACGGCCTCGGCGGCGTCGGGAAGACCACGCTCGCCCTGCACTACGCCTACGCCCACGCCGACCACTACCGGCTGATCTGGTGGATCACCGCCGAGTCCGAGGAGCAGCTCGCCGAGGCCTTCGCGGACCTCGCCGTCCAGCTGTACCCGTCGTGGGCGCTCACCGCCTCCCCGGGCCAGCAGGTCGAGTGGGCGCTGGCCTGGCTGCGCGCGCACGACCGCTGGCTGCTCGTGTTCGACAACGCCGAGGACCCGCTCCACCTCACCCCCTACCTCGGCCGCCTCCTCGGCTGCGGCCACCAGCTCGTCACCAGCCGGCGCGCGAGCGGCTGGCACCCGGGCATCCGGCGGGTGCGGATCGACGTGCTCGACGGGCCCGAGGCCGCCCGGCTGCTGTGCGACACCGCCTACCCGGGCAGCGCCGTGGACGCCGACGAGCAGGCCGAGGCCCGCTCGCTCGCCGACGAGCTCGGCCACCTGCCGCTCGCCCTCGCCCAGGCCGGGGCGTTCGTCCAGCAGACCCGCACCACGTTCGCGGCCTACCGCCGCCGCCTGCTGCGCTCCACCGGCCCCAGCACGGGCACCCGCCCGTCCACCGTCGAGACGGTCGCGCGGCTGTGGCAGACGACGCTGCACACCGTCCAGACCACCGCGCCGTTCGCCGTCGAGCTGCTGCGCACCCTCGCCTGGTACGCCCCCGAGGCGCTGCCGCGCGAGGCGCTGGTGCCGTTCGGCGCGCGCCGGCCGGACGAGGTCGCGGCCGGGCTCCGGCTGCTCGCCGACTACAACCTGATCACCCTCGGCACGTCCACGGTCGCCGTGCACCGGCTGCTGCAGAGCGTGCTGCGCACCGCGGACGGCGGGCGGCGGATGCGTGAGCGCGCCGAGCAGCAGCTCGCCGAGGCGGCGGCGCGGCTGTGGCCGGCGTCCGACCCGCGGCTCCGCCGGGCGCTGCTGCCGCACATCCGCGAGCGGGCCGCCACCGGCCCGTCCGAGCGGCCGACGGCGCAGACGGTCGCGCTCTACCGGCTGGCGGCGGAGGAGTTCACCGACAAGGCGCAGCGGGTGTTCGCGCTGCCGCTGGTGACGGCACTGGCGGACGGCCAGGCCCGGCTGCTGGGCACCTACCACCCGGACACGGTCGCCACCCGCGGCCGGCTCGCCGAGCTGCACGCGCGCACCGGCGATCCGGCCCGGGCCATCGCGCTGACGCGGTCCGTCATCGCGGACCGCCTGCACCTGCTCGGCCCGGACGACCCGGCGGTGCTCGGCGACCGCAACACGCTCGGCCACGCGTACCGGCGGTCGGGCCAGCACGCGCTGGCCGTCGAGGAGTTCGGCTCGGTCGTGGCGGACCGGACCAGGGTGCTCGGCGCCGACCACCCGGACACCCTGTCCAGCCGAGCGGGCCTCGCGTACGCGCTGCAGGTGGCCGGGCGGCACGCGGAGGCGGTGGCCGAGTTCGAGCGCGTGCTGGCCGACGCCGCCCGCGTCCTCGGCCCCGACCACCCGGACACGCTGACCCGCCGGATCGGCCTGGCCTTCGCCCAATTGACGGCGGGCGAGCACCGGTTGGCCGTCGCCCTGTACGAGGAGGCGGTGGCCGACCGCACCCGCGTGCTGGGCCCGGACCACCCCGACACGCTGACGAGCCGCGGCTGGCTGTCCGCCGCGCACGCCGTCGCCGGCGACCACCCGGCGGCGGTGGCCGGCTACGAGGCGGTCGTGCGCGACCGCACGCGCGTCCAGGGCGCGGACCACCCGCAGACGCTCGCCGCCCGCTGCCGCCTCGCCCTCGCGCGCAGCGACGCGGGCAGCCCGGCCGCGGCCCTCGCGGAGTACACGGAGGCCGTCGCCGACTACGGCCGCTCCCTCGGCCCCGACCACCCCGAGACGCTCGCCGCCCGCACCGGACTCGCCCGCGCGCACCGCGAGGCGGGCCGCTACCGGCGGGCGGTCGAGCTCCACCGCGCGCTGGTGCAGGACCGCGAGCGCGTCCAGGGGCCGGACCACCCGGACGTCCTGGAGGAGCGCGGCGACCTCGCGTTCGCGCTGCGCCTCGCCGGGCCGGCCGCGCAGGAACTGCCGGAGCGGGAGCGGCTGGTGGCCGACCGCATCCGGCTCCACGGCCCGGACCACCCGCACACCCTCGCCGAACGCCACCGCCTCGCCTGGGCGTTGCAGGCCGCCGGTCGTCCGCGGGCGGCGCTCGCGGAGTGGGAACGGCTGGTCGAGGAGCACGCCCGCGTCCACGGCCCGGACCACGGGGAGACGCTCAACGCCCGCCTGGGCCTCGCGCAGGCCTGCGGCGCCGCCGGCGACCACCGGCGCAGGGCCGACCTGTGCGACGCGCTGGTCGAGGACCGCACCCGGGTCCAGGGGGCGGACCACCCCGACACCCTCGGTGCCCGCCGCTGGCAGGCGCTGGCCCACGGGGAGGCGGGGGACCACCGTCACGCGCTCACGCTGCTCACGGCGCTCGCGGCCGACGCGGCCCGCATCCAGGGGCCGGACCACCCCGACACCCTCGACAGCCTCTACTGGCTGGCCACCGCACACCAGCGCGTGGGTGACCACCGCAGCGCTCTGGCGGTCTACACCGGGCTGGTGGCCGACCGCACCCGCGTGCTGGGCCCCGACCACCCCGACACCCTGGACGCCCGGCACTGGCTCGCCGCGACACACCGGGACACCGACGACCCCCGCACGGCCGTCAGGCTGTACGAGGAGCTGGCCGCCGACCGGGCGCGCGTCGAGGGCCCGCACCACCCCGCCACCCTGGGCGACCTCCTGGCCCTCGCCCGCTGCCTGACGGTCACGAGCGAGCACCACCGCGCGCTCGCCCTCTACCCGACGCTGGTCACCATCGGCACCCGCGTCCTCGGCGCCGACCACCCCACCACGCTCGGCATCCGCTGGTGGCAGGCCCACGCACACCAGGTGGCCGTCGACCACGCCCGCTCACTCGAACTCTTCGAGGCCCTGGTCGCCGACAGCACCCGGATCCACGGCCCCGACCACCACGAAACGCTCACCAATCGCTGGTGGCAGGCCACGGCGCACCGCCTCGCCGACGACCACGCCCGCGCCCTCGAACTCTTCGACGCCCTCGTCACCGACAACGCCCGCAACCACGGCCCCGACCACCACGAAACGCTCCAGGCCCGCTCCGGCCTGGCCTGGGCCTGCTCCGCCGCACGGAGCCACCGCCGTGCCCGGGACATCGCGGAGGAGCTCGTCGCGGCCCGGACCCGGCTCGTGGGCCCGGACCACCCGGACACCTTCGGCGCCCGGTTCACCCTGGCCTGGTTCGTCCAGGAGGCCGGCGACCACCGGCGCGCGATCGCCCTCTTCGAGTCGCTGGCGTCCGACCGGGCCCGCGTCCTCGGTGCCGACCACCCGGGGGCGCTCGGCGACCGGTGGTGGCTCGCGGTCGAATACCGGGTGACGAACGACTTCGGGCGGGCGACGGAGCTGTGCGAGGCCCTGCTCGCCGACCGGCTGCGCCTCGACGGGCCGGACCACGCGAGCACGCTCGGCACCCGGTACCTGCTCGCCTCGACGCACCAGGCAGCGGGTGACCGGCGCCTCGCCGCCAGGCTCATCGAGGAGCTGCTCCAGGACCGCATCCGCGTCCAAGGCCCGGACCACCCGGCCACGCTGACCGAGCGCGCCAACCTCGCCTTCGCCCGCCACGAGGCGGGGATGATCCGTCAGGCCCTGGACGACCGGGAAGCGCTGCTCGCCGACCGGCTGCGGATCCAGGGCCCCGAGCACCCCGCCACCCTCGACCTGCGCCGCGCGATCGCCCGGACCCGGCGCGAACTCGGCGAGGCCGACCGGGCCGTCGAGCTGTACGAGGCGCTGGTCGCCGACCGGACCCGGATCCAGGGCCCCGACCACCCCGACACCCTCGACGAGCGCCGCGGCCTCGCCCAGGCCCTCAACCTGGCCGGCCGCAAGCGCGCGGCGATCGCCGAACGCGAGGCCGTCGTCGCCGCGCACGCCCGCGTCCTTGGGCCCGACCACCCGGACGCCCTCGCCGCCACCGAGTCGCTCGGCCACGGACTCCGCCGCGCCTGGCAGCACGACCGCGCCGCCGCCGTCTTCGAGCACGTCAGGTCCGGCCGCGTCCGCGCCCTTGGCGCCGGGCACCCCCTGACGCTCGACGCCTGGGACAGCATCGCGCTCAACCACTGCGACGCCGGGCGCTACGCCGAATCCGTCGCCTGCTACGAGGACGTCCTCGGCGCCGCGACCCTGGCCCTCGGCGAGGGCAGCCTCCAGGTGCTGATGACGCGCCGCGACCTCGCCGACGCCCGGCTCCTGGCCGGTGACGCCGGTTACGCCGGTTACGCCGGTTTCGCCGGTAGCGCTGAAGCCGCCGTGGCCGACTACACCGCCCTGGCCGCCGACGCGGCCCGGCACCTCGGCGCCGCCCATCCGATGGTCCTCGGGACGGAGGGCAACCTCGCGCTCGCGCACCGGGCGACCGGCGACCAGGAGGCCGCCACGCTCCTGGCGGCGGAGCTCGTCGCCCGCACGCGCGAGACCCTGGACCCGACCGACCCCCGCGCCCTCCTGGCCCGCGAGATCCAGGGCCTCGTCCTCGCCGACGGCCCCCGCCCGCTGCGCGCCGTCGTCCTCCTGGAGGAACTCGCCGAGGAAGCCACCGAGGCGCACGGCCCCCGCCACCCGGGCACCCTGAGCATCCGCCAGAGCCTCGCGTACGCCCGGCTCCGCGCCGGGGACCACGCCGGGGCCGTCCGCGTCTACGCGGGCGTCGTCGCGGACCTCCTGCCGCCCAACAGCCGGAGCGCCGTCACCCTGCTGGCCGACGGGCACCGGCGGCTCGACGAGCGGGCCCTGTCCGTCGGGGCCGAGCGGCCCCGCGTGGTCGGCCACTACCCCACCCTCGCCGTCGGCCTCGCCCGAGCCCTCGCCGGGGCGGGCCGGCCGGAGGCCGCGCAGGAGCTGCTCGACGCCGTCCGGGCCGGGCGGGAGGCCGTCATGGGCCCCGAACACCCGCTGGCCGTCGAGACCCGGGCGAGGCTGCACGGTTCTGCGGAGCCTCCCGCCCTCACCGCCGTGCCCGACCAGCCGCTCCCCGCACGACGGGCCCGGCGGACGGCCGTGACGGTGTCCCGCAGCGCCTGGCGCCCCCGGCTCACGCTGCTCGACGAGCCCGCGCCCGGCACCACCGTGCGGCTCGAACTGCGGCTGGAGCCCGACGCGCCCGGCGCCGACCCCCGCGAGCTGCCGGACCTGCGGCTCGTGGCCGCCGTCGCCTCGGACGCCGCGCTCGAACCGCCGGTCGCCGCCTACGCGCCCGGCCGCGAACCGGCCGTGCTGGCGCTGACGCCCGCCGTGCCGGGGCGGCACCGGGTGCGGATCACCGTGTACGACGCGGGCCACGGCGCCGCCCTCCAGGACCTCACCGCCGTCGTGGACGTGCCGCTGCCCGGTCCCGTCCGCAGCCTCCCCGATCCCCAGTCCACGCAGGAGTGACGCACGTGCCCCAGGAGCTCCTCGTCGAGATCCGGCAGAACCCCTCCGCGAACTTCACCCGGCTCCCCCGCCAGCGCAGTCCGCGAGAAGCCGAGGACGCCAGGGACGCCAGGAACCCCGAGGACGCCGAGGACCCGCTCCCGCTCGACCTCATCGTCTCGCTGCGCCGCCGGCGCGACGACACCCTGGACGTCCACGCGTTCCGGCCCGGCGAGCGCACCCCGCGCACCCGCCCGCACCGCGCGGAGCTCGCTGTCACGGGCACGAAGCTCCTCGCCAGGGCCGCCCGGCTGCGCACGGCCTGGCGCGACCAGCTGGTCCGCTACGCGACGGTCGACGACTTCGGGATGCCCGACGACTACCCGTTCGCCTCCGCCGTCGACGTGTCCCACCTGCGCCCCGTCGCCGAGGGCCGGGCGGCCGAACTCGCCGAGGAGGGACGGTACTTCCTGGAGACGATGCTCGACGGACCCGGCCGGGAGCTGACCGTCTTCCGGGAGTACCTCAACCGGACGCTCACCGAGCACGGCCCGCTCCGGATCAGCTTCGACTCCGACCTGCACCTGCCGTGGCCGATGCTCGCCGTCGACGGCGGACCGGGCCCCGACGGCCGCCCGGACCCGTGGGCGGACTTCCTCGGCCACCGGCACCAGATCGAGCAGACCGGCGCCGCCTACCCGCCGATCCAGCCGCCCCACCCGGCCCGGCCCCGGCCGGTCACCAGCCTCAACACCGACGACACCCTCGAATCCATCGGCCGCGCCCCCGAGGTCCGCAAGCTGCTGGAGGACCGCTCGCACCTCACCGTCCGCACCGAGTCCCGCGGCCTGCTCGACGCCCTGTCGCGCGCGGTGCTGGACGAGGACGTCATGTACTTCTGGTGCCACGGCCAGTTCGTCGCCGACGGCTCCGCCTTCAAGCAGCTCGCCGTCCGCCTCTCCGACGACCGGCACATCGACGCCGACCTCGTGCGCCGCCACCGGCGCCGGCACCTGGACGCGCCGGAGGCGATGTTCCGGCCCTTCGTCCTCCTGAACGCCTGCCACACCGGGCAGTCCGCGGAAGGCGAACTCGAACACCTGGGGCGGGCGTTGGTCGACCTCGGGGCGGAGGGCGTGCTCGGGCCGCAGATCGAGATCCCGCAGGTGTTCGCCGCCGAGTACGCGTTCGCCTTCCTCGACCTCTACCTGACCGGCGGGCTGACCGCGGGCGAGATCACCCAGACCCTCGTCCGGCGCTTCGCCCGCGAGCACGGCAACCCGCTCGCGCTCACCTACTCCCTGCACTGCGGCATCGACAGCATCCTGGAGCTCACGCCGTGACCCGCCGCCCGCCCCCGCCGTCCGTCCGGCCCGTCACCGTGGACCTCGACGAGAACGGTCGGCTGCTCGTCCCCGGCACCCGGACCCCGGTGCCCGAGGCGCGCGTCGCCGAGCACCTCGCCCGGCACGTGCGCGTGCCGGAGCGGGCCACCGACATCTACGTGTACGTCCACTGCTGGCAGACCAGTCACGACGCGGCGGACCGCGCGGCCACCTCGCTGCTCTCGCGCGCCGCCGTCCTGCCCCGGGCCCGCCCCGGGGCCCACCCGGGCCT
>NZ_JBHWGD010000155.1:0-9257 GCF_042733235.1 Kitasatospora sp. NPDC059722 | reverse complement strand
GTCTGGGTGCGTGCATCGCAAGGCGGAGGAGGGAGTCCATGCGGAGCATCGGCGACCGACGACAACGCGGCGAGGTGCGTGCCCAGACGCCGCACGGCAGGCGGGGGTTTGAAGACAGGCCCGGGGCCGTCGGATCACAGACCGCCGTTGACGACCGTGCTGGCGACGGCGCCCGTGGTGACGTTCCACTTGGCGAGGATCTTGTCGTACCCGCCGCCGAGGATCACCTGGTCGAGCGCCTTGGAGACGACGTCGCGCAGCCCGGTGTCGTCCTTGGCGACGGTGATGCCGTACGGGCCGGACTGCAGGAAGTGGGTGTTGGCCAGCTGGAACTTGCCGGTCCTGGCGGGGGTGGTGGTGTTGTACTGGGCCACCGGGTAGTCGTTCAGGTCGGCGACGGCGGCGCCGCTCGCGACCTCGGCGAGCGCTTGGTCGTCGCTGTCGAAGCGGTCGACCTTGAGCTGCCTGCCGGTGCGCGGGCAGGCGCCCTGCTGGCGGGTGGCGAAGTCGTCCTGGAGGGTGCCGCGCTGGACGGCGACGGTGTGGCCGCACAGGTCGTCGACGGTCGTGAGGGACAGCTGGCTGCCGGCCTTGACGACCATCGAGGTGCCGGTGGTGAAGTAGTCGACGAAGTCGACGCCCGGGTCGGCCTGGTGGCCGTCGTCGGCGGCGCCGAGCTGGCGCTGCTTGGTGTCGATCACGGCGGACATCGCCAGGTCGATCTTCTTGGTCTGGACGGCCGGGATCAGCTGCTCGAACGGCAGGTCGGTGAACTCCACGCGCAGGCCGAGGTAGTCGCCGACGGCGGTGGCGATCTCCGGGTCGAGGCCGGCCGGCTTGCCGTCGGTGTCCCGGAAGTCGACGGGCGGGTAGTGGAGGTAGGAGCCGATCCGCAGGACGCCGGCGGCCTTGACCGCCTTCGGGAGGCTCGCGCGCAGGTCGGCCTGGGCGCCGGGATCGGCGGTGCCGCTGCCGCAGCCGGTCAGCAGGAGGCCGCCGGTGCCGAGGACGGCGGCGGCGCGCAGCGGGAGGGCGTGGACGGAGGGGCCCTGGGCAGGGCCGGGGGTGCGGTGCATCGCGATGCGTCTTCTTCGCAGGAGGGGTGCGGGCAGGGAGACGCCGCGCCGGAGTGCCTGCCGGGGTACGCAGTGCGGACCTCGTCGCCGTGTGCCCGGTTCGTCGGGCCGCCCTGGGGTGCGGGGGCGGCCGCTCGGCGGAGGTCCGCCGTCGGGGGCGGTCGGGAGCCATCCTCGCACTTCACGCCGGGGACGCGTGCGGCGGGCCGCATCGCGGGACGGACACGGCTTCACCACAACCCGGTGATCCGATCGTTGCGACGGACTAGTCGGAAGTTCGTGTCGATATCGGACAAGTGACGCAAACGCTCCTTGCGTCCGGATTCCGGGTGAGGGAGCTTTTGCGCACCTACCGTCGTACATTTTCGGCCAGCTGGCCGAAATACGCCGTGGGCTCCCTCCCCACCGTGCAGGCTCGTCCCGGCCTGCCACACCCGATGGAACGCCATGCACATCCGCTCCACCACCGCACGCTCGCTCGTGGCCGTCCCGACCGCCGCCGCGCTCCTGCTGCTCTCCCCCGCCGCCCACGCCGCCCCCGGTGGCAAGAACGCCCCCGGCAACAACGGCACCGTCAAGATCCACGACGCCTCCACCGGCCAGGAGGACACCCGCAACGAGCCCAAGGTCTGCACCTTCTACCTGGACTCGTTCGGCTTCGACGCCAACCAGGACATCGTCTGGATGATCGCCTCGGTGCACGGCGACGACGAGCAGATGGTCGCGTACGGCGACCTGCCGGTCGACGCCAACGGTGACGTCCGCACCGACGACATCAACCTGCCGGACGGCCAGTACAAGCTCTACTGGGCCGCCGTGACCCTCGTCAACGGCGAGATCCCGGAGGACGACCCGGCGCTGGACAACCCGAAGCACAAGGTCTTCAAGGTCGACTGCGGCGGCAAGGCCCCGTCGAAGGGCCCGACCGCGGTGCCGAGCACCCCGGCCACCGGCAAGCCCTCGGACAAGCCGAGCGACAAGCCGAGCGACAAGCCCTCCGAGAAGCCCAGCGGGAAGCCCTCCGAGAAGCCGTCGGAGAAGCCCAGCGACAAGCCCAGCGACAAGCCGACCACCCCGGCCACCAAGCCGGCCGAGCCGGCGTCGCCCACCGCCGCGCCGACCACCCCCGCCGCCGGCGGCCCGGCCACCGGTGCCCCGTCGACCGCCCCCTCCACCGCCCCGAGCGGCTCGCCGTCGGCCCCGGCGCCGACCGCCACCGTGCCGGTGCAGACCCCGTCGACCCCCACCGCGGTCAACCCGGCCAAGCCGCTGGTCGTCCCGGCCAAGGTCAGCGTCCCGACGCCGATCAAGGGCGCCCCGGCCGCCAACGGCCCGAAGCTGGCCCAGACCGGTAGCGACGGCACCCTGCTGTACGCGGGCGCCGGCACCGCGCTGCTCGTGGGCGGCGCAGCCCTCGTCTACGCCCGCCGCCGCCGCACCGCCTGAGCGGTCGCGCGGAGACGGTGAGTCCCTGGCGCCTCCCGCCCACACCGGGCGGCGCCGGGGACTTCCCTACGAACGGCGGCCCGTCACGGGTTCACCGCGAGGACGACGTAGGCGGCCAGGATCGCCATGTGCACCGCGCCCTGGAGGGGAGTCGCGCGGCGCGGGATGACGGTCAGGGTGCCGACCACGACGGTCAGGGTGAGCAGCACCATGTGGGCCGGGTCGAGGCCGAGGTGGAGCGGGCCGCTGAGCCAGGTCGACGCGATGGCGACGGCCGGGATGGTCAGGCCGATGCTGGCCAGCGCGGAGCCGAGGGCGAGGTTGAGGCTCGTCTGCACGCGGTTGCGCAGCGCGGCCCGCAGCGCGGCGATCGTCTCCGGCAGGAGAACGAGCAGCGCGATGACGACGCCGACCACCGAGTGCGGCAGCCCGGCGGAGGACACCGCCGACTCGATGGTCGGCGAGACGCCCTTGGCGAGGCCGACCACCGCCACCAGCCCGACGGCGAGCAGCAGCAGGCTGACGGCGGCGCCGCTGACGGTCGGCGGGGCGGCGTGGTCCTCCTCGTCCTCCTTGGCGAGGACCCGGCCCTCGGCGGTCACCGGCAGGAAGTAGTCCCGGTGGCGGACGGTGAGCGTGGCCACGAACAGCCCGTAGACGACGATCGACGCGGTGGCCGCGAACGTGAGCTGGGTGGTGGAGAACTGCGGGCCCGGGGAGCTCGTGGTGAAGGTCGGCAGCACGAGGCTCAGGGTGGCCAGGGTGGCGACGCAGCCGAGGGCCGCGCCGGTGCCCTCGGCGTTGAAGACGGCGGTGCGGTACTTGAGCGCGGCGACCAGGATCGACAGCCCCAGGATGCCGTTGCAGGTGATCATCACGGCGGCGAAGACGGTGTCCCGGGCCAGGGTGGCGGACTTGTCGCCGCCGTCGGCCATCAGCGTGACGATGAGCGCGACCTCGATGACCGTGACGGCCACCGCGAGGACGAGTGATCCGAGCGGCTCCCCGACCCAGTGCGCGATGACCTCGGCGTGGTGGACGGCGGACAGCACCGCACCGGCGAGGAAGCAGGCGACGACCCCCACCACCCAGCCGGGCAGGTCGCGGTGCCAGGTCAGGGCCAGGACGACGAAGGCCAGCACCGGAACGACGACGGTCCATTGCGCGGCGCCCGCGCGCAGCTTCGTGATCATTCCGCGAGGATCCCAGACGGAGCGTCACCGGGCCGGGTGCCCGCGCCGGTCCGGCGGGGAATGTGACCCGGCTCATCCCGAATTGCCCGGCTACCCGCCGTAGTCGTGGAGGTATTCCAGCACCCGGTCGACGTGCGCCCGGACCCGGTCCGGAACGCCGCCCGCGGCGGCCACGGTCTTGTCGCTGGTCCGGTAGGCCGCGGCGACGAGGGCGGGCAGGTCCCGGGTGAAGCCGTGGTGCTTTATCTGCTGGTCCAGCCAGCACACGTAGTTGCCCATGGCGGCGATCGCATCGCCGGGGTCCATGTAGTCCTTGGGACCGGGGTGCGCGGCGGCCTTGCTCCACGCGTTGAACACCGAGGGCGTCCACATCGCGATGCCGTACTCGCCGGTCTCGGGGCGGGCGGCGTTCGGGTCGAAGCCGCTCTCGGCCTTGAGCATCGCGGCCAGCAGGACCGGGGTGACCTCGGGTTCGGGGCAGCGCCGGGCGGCGTCCTCGACCATGCCGCGGTAAGCGGCCGGGACGTCGGACCCGGCCGGGATCGCGCCGGGCAGCGGCGGGGGCGCGGCGGGCGGCGCCGCGCCGCTCGGCTCGGGGCGGCCGGTCAGGGTGAGGACGACGAGGACGCAGGCCGTCAGCCCGGCGAGCGTCGCCCGGCGCAGCCGGCGGGCGCCGGTGCGGGCGGTGGCGGCGGCGACGAGCGCGGCGAGGTCGGCGCGGGCCCGGTCCTCGCGGTCGGCGGCCAGGCACGCGGTGACGGCGGTGCGCCAGCGCCCGGGCAGGGCCTCGTCCAGCCGCAGCGGCGCGGCGCCGCGCGCGTACGCCTGGGCGGCGAGCGAGCGGGCGCGGGCGGTGGCGCCGAGGAACGGGTGCAGGCCGCCGGTGAGCACCTGGTGGGCGAGGATGCCGAAGGCCCAGACGTCGGTGCTGGGGCGCAGGGCGACGCCGCGTGCGCCGGTGCGCTCGGACCACCACTCGGGCGGGACGTGGTCGGGCGAGCCGAGCGGCGGGGCGTAGGCGTGGGTGCCCTCCAGTTCGGCGGTGAGGCCGAAGTCGGCGAGCTTGGCGGTGCCGTCGGGCATGAGGAGGATGTTGGCCGGTTTCAGGTCCCCGTGGACCCACCCGGCACGGTGCATGTGGGTGAGGCCGGCGCAGACCTGGGTGAGGATGCGGTCGGCGCCGGGGACGGGCCGGCCGGGGCTCGCGGCGGCGAGGACGTCCTGGAGGCTGCGGGCGGCGCGTTCCATGACGAGGGCGAGGGCGCCGTCGAGCGCGGGGTGGGCGGGGTCGTCGACGGTGGCCACGGCGAGGGTGCGGATCAGGTACGGGTGGTCGGCGCGGCTGCTGAAGCGCAGTTCGCTGTGCGCGACCTGGGCCATGGCGCCGCGCTGGCCGGGGCTGAGCCGGGCGGGGCCGAGGAGCTTGACGGCGGCCTGGGCGCCGTCGGGGCCGTGGGCGGCGTAGACGCTGCCCCAGGCGCCGGCGCCGAGGAGTTCGCCGATCCGGTAGCCGGCCACCGGGTAGCCGTCCGGCACGTCGATCGGCCGGTGCTCGGGCCGGGCGGGGCTCACGGCCGGGCGGCCGGGTGCCGGGGCGGGAGCAGGGCCAGGTGTTCCTCCCGGACGAGGTCGAACTTGAGGGCGAGGGCGGCGAGTTCCTCGCGCTTGCCGCCGCCGCGGTCGTCGTCGAAGGGCTCGCGCAGCCGCAGCTTCGTGAACACCAGGTAGTCGATGTGGTAGTTCACCGCCGAGCGGGTGAGCCCGTGGCAGGAGGGCAGGGCGCGCAGCCGCGTGACGACGTCGGTGGCGCCGGGCACGGTGGCGGCGGAGGGCGAGCGCAGGCGGGGTTCGCACAGCGCGAGCAGGACGAGGAAGTACTTGGCGGTGGGGTCGAGGGCGAACGGGCTGACGGTGCGTTCGCCGTCGGTGCCGTCCGACTCGCCCTCCAGGTAGGCGTGTTGCGGGGCGAAGACCTTGAATGAGGCGGGTTCGCCGAGCGCGGGCAGCAGGACGCGGGAGAACTCGAACGGCACGGGTGCGCCGAGGCGGCCCGGCGCGACCTTGACGTGCTCGCCGGCGCCTTCGAGGTTCTCCACGACGTAGGTGGCGGTGGCGGAGAAGTTGGACAGCCGCCAGTAGTCCTCGGCCGCGGTGATCTCGCCGGCCCGGCGGGAGACGCCCTGGTCGGGCAGCGGGATGGGGACGGCCCGGCCGGGCTCGCCGCGTCCGAACACCGCCGTCTCGCCGGGGCCCATCCGCAGCAGTCCGGGCCGCCCGCCGGGCGCCACCGCCGTTGCCCGGTCGGGCAGTTGCACGATGACCGTGTCCACGCGCCACCTCCGTGGGTCGGGTCGATGGTATCCGTCCGATCAGGCCCCGCGGCACGCCGCCACCCGGACGAGTGAACCGGCACACGACCAGCACGTTTCATCGGTGCTTCATCACATCCGAAGGACACGTCGCCGCATCGCGGGCATGTCCGCACGCCGAACGTTCGGCCACGATATTGCTGCACGTAGTTGAACGGTCACCATGAGTGTGACGTAACACACACGAAACATGACCACGATCCGTGCAAGACTCATCTCGCTCCGTGAGATTCCCTTTGTTTTCAAGGAGGTTGAGATCATGCGCGCTCGTCGCAGAGTTCGGCCAGGCGGCGCAGGTCGGCCGCGTCGATCAGCGCACCGGTCGGGTTGTTGGGGAAGTTGACCGAGACGACCCGGGTGTTCGGGCGCAGCGCGGCCTCGACGGCGTCGACGTCGAGCGCCCAGTCCTGCCGCTCGTCCAGGGCGACGCCGGTGACCTCGCAGATCGAGAGCGGGACCGTCTCCGCGGACTGGTAGTTGGGCGTGATCACCACGGCGTGGTCGCCCGGTTCGAGGAGCACCTGCATGGCCAGGTTGAGGCCCTCCTGGGCGCCGCCGAAGCAGACGACGTCGTCGGCGTCGACCTCCTCGTACATGCCGGCGATCGCGCGGCGCAGCCCCGGGTCGCCGAAGGTCTCGGTGTAACCGAGGGCGAGGGTGTCCCAGGCCTTCCGGTCCTCGGGATCGGCGAGGGCGAGGAGTTCGGCCATCGTCATCGTCTCCGCGTCGGAGGCGGTGAGGTGGTGGCGGGCGGTGAACTCCCAGCGGGAGAAGTAGGTTTCGAGGCGGAAGTCGGGGAGCCTGGTCATCGTGCTCAGGCCTCGCTCTCGTGCTTGAGGTCGGTCAGCAGGGTGTAGACGGTCGAGCGGGACACCCGCAGCGCGGTGGCGACGGCGGGGACGGCGCGGCGCACGGCGAGCACGCCGGCGGCGTCGAGCTCGCGCAGGACGGCGAGGCGGTCCTCGCGGCCGAAGCGTTCGAGCGGGCGGCCGTGGGCGCGGACGTAACCGCCGATGACGTCGTTCATGCGCTCGGTCCAGTCCCGCTCGAAGAGGGGCTCGGGGCGCGGGGCGGTGGGGGCGGCGAAGCCGGCCAGCAGCGCGGCGGCCTGTTCGAGCGGGCCGCGGTCGAGGTTGACGCAGAGCACCGCCGAGGGCCGCCCGGCGTCGTCGGCCAGGACGGCGCTGACGGAGGAGAGGCGGCGGCCGTCGGGCAGCAGCTTCTCGTAGGGGCCGTAGACACCGTCGGCGGCCGGTTCGAGTTCGTCGAGCTCGCCGAGGAGGGACGGGTCGCCGGGGGCGCGGGCGGACATCGGGTTCCAGATGCCGAGCACGGTGTCGGTCGCGGCGTCGTGCAGGACCACCTCGGCGTAGGGCCCGAGGAGCAGGGCCACCGCGCGGCAGACCGGTGACCAGGTCCGCAGGCGCGGGTCGGGGGATTCGGCGGGCATGTTTGGACTGTACGTCCAGTCTGGACGTTTCGTCCAGCGCAGGCGAAAGCGCAGGCCCCGCCTCCCTCCGGGTGGCGGGGCCGCTCGTGCTCGTGGATCAGCTGCAGGTGATCAGCAGTGCGAAGACCGCCGTGCAGCTACGGGTGTCCCGGGCGGTGGCGGGCGACGGGTCGGCCGGCGTCCCGGAGGTGCGGGAGGCCGTGACGGCGAAGTTCTGGACGCCGCTGAACAGTCCGAGCCCGACCGAGAAGTGCCGCGTGGTGGTCGCGCCCTTGGCCAGCGGGGCGGCGAGCGTGCAGGTGAGCTGGCCGTTCGCGACCGCGCAGTCGCTGGAGGTCGCGGGCAGACCGGGCGGCAGGGCGGCGCCGACGGTGGCGGCGGTGACCGGGTCGGGACCCTGGCCGGTGAGCGTGATCGTGTAGTCGACCCGGCCGCCGGCCAGGCCGGTCACCGGCGTGGCGGCGAGCGCGACGCCCAGGTGGGCACTGGCAGCGGCGTAGGTGAAGCGGTCGGCGGCCACCGCCGCGCTGGTGCCGCCGGGCGTGGTGACCTGGACGTCGACCGGGCCGGTGGCCGTGGTGGCCGGGGCCGTCGCGGTGCAGCCGGTCTTGGTGCAGCTGAAGGCGGGGGCGTTGCCGGCCGCGCCGAAGCTCACCGCCGTCGCGCCGGCCAGGTCGGTGCCGGTGATCGTGACCGTGGTGCCGCCGACCTGCGAGCCGGTGGCCGGGCTGATCCCGGTGACGACGGGCACGGGCAGCGGGAAGTTCAGCACGCTGACGGCGTTGGCGGTGAAGTCGGCGAGGTAGCCGCGCCGCCCGTCGGCGCTGACGGCGAGGCTGTAGGGCGCCGTGCCGACCGGGACGGTCGCGGTGACGGTGCGGCTCGCGGTGTCCACCGCACTGACCGTGTTGTCGGTGTAGTTGGAGACGTACGCCGTGGCACCGTCCGGGGAGAGGGCGACGGCGTACGGGTTGGCGCCCACGGTGACCGCGGAGACCACGGCGTTGGTGGTGGTGTCGATCACGCTGACCGTCTTGTCGTCACCGTTGGCGGCCCACAGTCTGCTGCCGTCCGGGCTCAGGGCCAGGCCGAAGGCGCCGTGGCCGACCGGGACCGTGGCGCTCACCGTGTTGCTCGCGGTGTCGATCACGTTCACCGCCTGCCCGCTCGACGCGGCGACGTAGACCTTCTTGCCGTCCCGGGAGACGGCGACCCCGTGCGGCTCGGCGCCCACCGGCACGGTCGCGGTGACCGCCTTCGCCGCCGTGTCCAGCACGCTCACGGTGTTGGCCCCGGCGTTGGCGACGTACGCCCGCGAGCCGTCCGCCGACAGGGCGAGGCCCCACGGCTGGGTGCCGACCGGGACGGTCGCGGAGACGGTGTTGGTGGCCGTGTCGACGATGCTGACGGTGTTGTCCAGGTGGTGCGTCAGGTAGGCGCGGCCTCCGTCCGGCGAGAGCGCGACCGCGTAGGACCCGGTGCCGTCGGTGAAGCTGCCCGTCACCGTGCCGCCCGCGGTGTCGAGCACGCTCACCGTGCCGCTGCTCTGGCTGGTCACGTACGCCCGGGCGCCGTCCGGGGTGAGCGCGACCCCGGCCGGGTAGGGCGCCACCGGCACGGTGGCCGTGACGACGGGCGCGGGGGGGGGGGGGGGGGCCCGCCCCCCGCGGGGGGGCCCCCCCCCCCCGGGCCCCCCGCCCCCCGCCCGCGCTATTAACACACA
>NZ_JBHWGD010000154.1:0-9396 GCF_042733235.1 Kitasatospora sp. NPDC059722 | reverse complement strand
GGACGCTTCCTTCGAGCCGCCTTCCAGCGGGCCCTCCGGGCGCTTCGTTCTTTCGTGTTTCCAGCTTATCAGATGTTTTCCGCTCCGTTTTCCGGGGCTTCGTCATCCGACTTGCTGCTGTCTTGACCGGAGCTTTACGCCCCGTCCGACGTCCTGAACTCTAGCCGATCCCTGCTCCGAAAAGCGAATCCGACCGAAGTCAGGCCACAATCCCGATAAACACACATGCCAAATACGCACCGAGCCGCGACAGGACGCGACCCGGCCCGGACCGGGAAGTGGTGTTTCAGAGGATTGGCCGCCCCGGGACCGTCCGCGCCGATGCGTGTCCGGTGCTCCCTGCCAAGCGGCTGACTGACAGTACTCCTACTCCGCGTCGGACACAAAATGCCCAGCTCGCGGCCGGTCCGACCACGTGACCCCGGAGCGGCAGCCGCGGGGTGCCGACCGTGCCACCCGGCCCGGGTCCGGTCGTGGCCGGCTCCCTCTCACTTATTCGCAACGCCCGACCGGTTTGCACGCCTAGGATCTGCCCGACCTACCGGATCGGCCGGAACACGAGGTCACGTTTATCGGGGGGCATCGTGGGTGTCGTCGTGGGTGGAATCGTCGCCGTACTGGCAGTGGCGCTGGTGTGGTGGGTGGTCCGGACGTACAACCGGCTGGTCCGGCTCCGGAATCAGACGCAGGCGTCCTGGGCGCAGATCGACGTCCAGTTGAAGCGCCGGCACGAGCTGATACCCAACCTGGTCGAGGGCGCCCGCGGGTACGCGGCGCACGAGCGGGCCACGCTGGAGGCGGTCGTGACCGCCCGCGGGGCCGCGACGGACGCCGGTCTCGGGGTCGCCGGCAAGGCGGCCGCGGAGGACGTGCTGACCGCCTCGCTCGGCAAGCTGACCGCCCTGGGCGAGAACTACCCGCAGCTCAAGGCCGACCGCCACTTCGCCACGCTGCAGGCCGAGTTGGCCACCGCCGAGGACAAGATCGCCTACGCGCGGCAGTTCTACAACAGCGCCGTCCAGAGCTACCACACCGCGCTGGAGAGCTTCCCGGGCAACGTCGTCTCCGGGATCGGCGGCGCGCACGGGCGCCGGGAGTACTTCGAGGCCGGGGCCGCCGCCCAGGAGGCGCCGCGGGTGACCTTCGCATGAACATGAGCCTTGAGGACCAGTTCTACTGGTCCGCCGCCGGCCTGTTCGTGCTCTGGCTCGCCGCCTTCGGACTCGCCCTCGTGGCCACCCGGAACGGCGCCGTGCACGCGGCCCCCGCCACGCAGGAGTTCGGCCCCGCACCGGAGCGGCCGGCCGTCGTGGCCCTGCTGACCAACCGGTGGCGCTCCGTGGACCACGCCGCCGCGGCGACCCTGCTCGACCTCGCGGCGCGCGGCCTGGTCGAGGTGCGCCAGCCCGCGGACGACCCGGTGCAGAGCACGGTGCACGTCACCGGCACGGACGCGGACACGGGCGACCTGACGCCGTACGAGCGGCGGGTCCTCGCCCGGATCACCGAGCAGGCGGGCGCAGCCGGCGCCCCGATCGGTGCGATCGCCTTCCGCGCTCAGGAGCGCGCGAGTTCGTGGAACGGCGCGCTGCGCAAGGAGATCGTCGCCGAGGCCAGGCTGCGCGGGCTCTCCCGGTCCCGGTTCGCGCCGCTGCTGTCCGGTGCGCTGGCCGTGGCCGCCTTCGGCCCCGGGGTGCTCCTCGGGCTGGGCGGCCTCACCGGCGGCCACAACATCCGCGCCGCGATCGTGGTCGGGGTCCTCCCGTCCGTCCCGCTGATGTACCTGCTGACCAGGGCGCTCGGCGAGCGCGCGACGCGGCTCGGCCTGGAACGGGCGGGACACTGGGCCGGCGTCCAGGCCTGGCTGCGGGCGCACGAGGACTTCGCCCCGCTGCCGCCCGCGTCCGTCGCCGTGTGGGACCGCTACCTCGCGTACGGCGCGGCGCTCGGCGTGACCACCCGGACCTCCCGGCTGCTCGGCTTCGACGCGGGCGACAAGCGGCGCGTCTGGTCCTCCTACGGGGGCGCCTGGCGCCCGGTGCGGATCCGCTACCCCCGTCTTCGCCCCGGCTTCGGCGCGACTCCCGCCCAGCTGCTCCGACTGGCCGGCGCCGCAGCGGTGGTGGCCGTCGGCCTGGTCCTGTTCGCGGCGCTGCGCCGGCCCGAGTGGGCGGTCACGTCCGGCCCCGACGCGAGCCACTCCCTGCGCCGCCCGGGCCTGCTGCTGACCCTCGGCTGGGTCGGCATCGGGCTGCTGGCGATCGCGGCGGCCGGCCGCTTCAGCCGGTGGACGCTCTTCCTGGCGTTCCTCGCGACGATGCCCGGCAACTACGCGAGCGGCCACGGCTGGCTGACCCACGGCATGGACGGTTCGGGCCCCCTGCCGGGCGAGACCGCCGCGATCGCCGTCTTCGGCGCGGTCACCGGCTACTACCTGGTCCTCGCCGTCCTGGAGCGCCGCGCGCCGCTCACCGTCACCGGCGAGGTGCTGCGCCTGGAGCCGCGCAAGCGCGAGAAGGCGCCGCGGTTCCTCGCGGTGGACACGGGCGACTCGGACCGCACCGTCGCCTGGGCCCTGCCGGCCGGGGCACCGGCGCTCGCGCCGGGAAGGGTGGTCCGTCTGTCGGTGTCGCCGGGCACCCGGGCGGTCAGGTCGGCGGAGCCCGCCGCCACCTGACCGCGCCCCACCCGCCGGCCGTGGTCAATCCGCGCGGCCGCGCGGGAGAACGGCGCGGACGACGGCGCCGGCGGGGGCGTTGGCGGCCGTGAACGTCCCTCCGAGTTCCTCGGCGCGTTCGGCCATCGAGCGGAGGCCGACCCCGGCCGTCGAGTCGCCGCCGGCCGTGGAGCCACCGCCGGGGAAGCCGGTGCCGTTGTCGGCGACCTCGACGGTGACCCGGTCGGCCGGGGCGTGGAGCGTGAGCCGGGCGGAGGTCGCACCGGAGTGACGGGCCACGTTGTTGAGGGCCTCCCCGCTGATGCGGTAGACGGCGACCTCGACGGCGGCGGGCAGCGCGGGCAGCGGGTCGGGGTGCAGGTCGAGGGTCACCTTGAGCGACCGGCTGCCGAAGGTGTCGGCGAGCTGCCGCAGCGCGCCGGCCAGGCCCTCGCCGTCGAGGCAGGCGGGGGCCAGGCCGTCGGTGATCCGGCGCAGTTCGGTGATCGCCCGGCCGATGCCCGTGGACGCCGCGGTGAGCGAGGTGGCCGCGGTGGAGCCGCCGGGCAGGCCGGAGAGGGCGGTGTCGATCCGCAGGCGCAGGCCGGAGAGGGCGGGGCCGAGACCGTCGTGGAGGTCGTGGCGGAGCCGGCGCCGCTCCTCCTCGCGGGCCAGCACGAGCCGCTCGCGGCTGGCCCGGAGGTCCTGGTAGAGGCCGAGCGAGGCGATCGCGGGCGAGGCCTGGTCGGCGAGGAGGCTCAGCACCGCGCGGTCCTGCCGGTCCAGTTCGGTCTGCCCGGGGCGCGGTGGCACCAGCAGTTCGCCGATCCCGGCGCCCTCGTAGGTGAGCGGGAAGGCCTCGTACGCGGGGGGAACGGCCTCACCGGGCAGGTCGGGCGTCCCGAACCGGGCCAGTTCGCGCGGCCCGCAGCGGGTCCGGACCCGGACGGCGGCAACGGGAAGCCCGAGGGCCTCCACGACCGTGCGGCACAGCAGCGGCGGCGCGTCCGCCGGGTTGACGGCATGGCTCATCCGCTCCGCCAGCTGCCGCACCAGCTGGTACGGGTGGGCCCGCTCGCCGTAGTAGTACCGGTCCACGGCGCGCTCCACACCCCGGGCGGCCGGTCGCAGCAGCACACCGATGACCCCTGCCGTGGCCAGCTGCCACCACCGGGCGCCGGTGCCGGTGCCGGGCAGGAGGCGGTGCGTCAGGTAGACAGCGAGCAGCACGACGACGAACAGCAGCGTGCAGAAGGCGTAGGCGGTCAGGTAACGCCGGGTGACCCGGTCCAGGGAGAGCCGGCGGTCGCGCCGGAAGGCGGCGAGCGGCACCAGCATCCAGGCGGCCTCACCGGCCACGATGACCGCGTACGGCAGCCACGCGGGGTAGTCGCCGAGGTAGTGCGGGACGGTGGCCAGCGCGGCCCACACCCCGTAGACGAGCGTGACCTCGAACAGGTGCGGGTGCGATCCGGGCGAGCGCCACCAGCGGACCCCGGCCACCGTCAGGGTGAACACGAGGCTGCCCGCGAACACGTCCATGCCGTGCGGGCCGAGCCAGCCGTCCAGCCAGGCGAACAGCGCGGTGCCGTGGAGCGGGTTGGGCAGGGTGTCGAACGCGGGCACCCGGGCGGTGTTGGCGAACGCGAGCACCGCGCTCCAGGCGGCCACCAGTACGGTGATCGAGCGCCAGATCCCGCCGGGCAGCCGGGCGTCGGGGAGCCAGAGCGGGAAGCCGATCACCAGGAAGGCGTTGACGATGTCGGCGGCCAGCACGAGCGCCATGACCGCACCCGTGACCGCCGGACCGGCACCGGCCAGCGCGGCGGCGAGGAGCACCACCATGCGCAGCGACTGGAGCAGCCCGCTGACCACCAGGAGCGTGCCGAGCGCCCGGCTGTTGCCGTTGACCACCAGGAACAGCCCGGCGAGGGTGAAGATCAGGCCGAGCGCGACCCAGACACCGTCGTAGAAGTAGTGTCCGCCGACGCCCTCCGTCCCCGGGTGGGTGAGTGCGAGGAGCGACCACACCGCGGCGCTCGCCAGCGTGCCCGCGGCGACCGCCAGGGCTCCCACGCCCAGGCCACCACCGCTCCCGAACCCGCTCATCCGCTCACCGCCTCCCTGGTCCTCCCCATGGTCTCCGCGCCCGTGTCCCGACCGCACGGGCCACCGGTCCCGGTTCCGACGGGACCGGTGGCAGCCGCTGCCCGGCCCCCCTACTCCCTCGGGCCGGTCGCCGCGTACAGCGTCGTGCCGAGGGCCAGCAGGGTGAGGGCCGTCGCGGTGGAGGCGGGGGTGTCGGGGGGAAACGTCATCCAGTGGAGCACCTCACCTGCGGTGCCGCGCGGGGATGGGGTCAGGAGGGTGAAGGCGAGCCAGCCGACCGGGAGGGTCCAGGCGAAGTGGGCTCCGCACAGGACCGCGCCCAGGGCGGCCAGGCCGGTCAGCCCCGCTGCGGCGCGGACGACCACCGCCGTGGGGGCCAATTGTGTTCCTGCCGCCTGGACGGCCAGCAGGGCCGCGCCGGTGAGCAGGCCGATGAGCAGGACGTGAGCCGCCCGGCGGGACGCCCAGCGGATCGCGGCCGTCCGTTCCAGGGTCACGTCCCGGCCGCCGAGTCCGACGGAGGCGGCGGCGACGTTCGTGGTCAGGACGAGGATCGCCGTCCCCACCTCCGCGTGCTCCGGACCGTCGAGGGCCCAGAGCGCCGCCGTGACGAGGGCGATCGCGGCGGCCGACACGGGCACCTGGCGCGAACGGGCGTACAGCGTCAGCCACCTCATCGGGCCGCCTCCCCGGTCAGTGCCCGGAGGTGGCCGTAGCCCGAACAGGAGACGGTCGCGGCACGCAGTTCCGCGATCCGGGAGCGCTGCTCGGCCGGCGGCAGTGCTGTCAGCCTCTGCCAGGCGTTCTCGGCCTCCGCCCAGGTCGTGAGTTCGTACGCCTCGGTGCCGCGGTCCTCCAGCGGCTGGAACCGTGCGTCGTGGAGGGCCCAACTCACGGCGATGCTCTGGACGGCGACGCCGAGGCGGCCCCCGCCCTCCCGGTCGTTGTCCCCGTGGCAGGTCGGTGCCAGGCCCTTCCCGATCAGCACGCGGGTCAGCTGCTCACCCGTCGCGTCGCGCAGCAGCCGTTCGTCGAAGTCCACCATCACCACGTCGGCGGAGAGGGCGCGTTCGGCGCCGAGCGCGTAGAGCGCGGTGTCCTCCCGCACCGAGGTCGGCGCCGTGTCGCCGAGGACGTCGTGCAGCACGCGCAGCGCCTCCTTGCCGCGCAGCGAGAGCTCGGGCAGGCGGTCGCGGTTCGCCTGCGTCACGCACACCGGCCCGTCGCAGACGAGCGCGGCGGCCGCCTTGTCGACGACGTAGGTGTCGCGGGCCTCGGCCGGGAGAACCGCCAGGGCCAGGGCCGCGCCGGTCAGGACGGGAACCACCCCGAGCAGCCGGCTCCGGCGCGTCGTGGCGGCCAGCAGGGCGAAGCCGGTGCCCAGCAGACCGAGCAGCCAGAGCGTCTGGCCGAGGTGCACGGAGCCGGACAGGGTCAGCAGCATCTGCCGCGGATCCACGGTCACCGGGGAGAACAGGGCGAGCCGGTTCGGCGCCAGGCCCGACGGCAGGGCCCCGTCGCCGCTCTGCCGCAGCAGGAGGCTCCCCAGCATCAGGAAGGTCACCACCAAGGCGGGCGGCGTGAGCACGGACGGGAGCGCCCGCGCGACGCCCATGCCGAAGACCGCCCCCGCGACGAGGGCCAGCACCGCCACGAGAGAGATCGGCAGCCAGCCGAGGGACATGTACGTCGTCCGGCCGAGGCCCACTTCGACCCCGCCCACGATGAGCAGGAGCCCGAAACCGCAGGACACCCCCAGCGACATCGCGCCCGCCGGCAGCGCCGCGCGGCGCCAGGCCGGACTCGGCGTGGTGCTCAGCAGCTCGCCCATCCGCGAGCGGGAGTCGCGCAGCCCGTACGCCGCCCCCAGGCCCACCACCAGCGGCCACCAGAACCCCAGCAGGTACCGGGTCCACATGGCCATGGTGGTCCACTGGGCCGTCCACCCCGCGTTGCCCCGCCACCAGATGCCGTCGATCAGGAAGAAGACCGCCAGGCTGCCCAGCAGCACGACGCCGCCGGCCCACGGCGCGGCCGAGCGCTTCAGCTCGGTCCGCAGCACCCGCCCGTTCACCACGTACCCCCCGGCTGCCCGGAGTTGCTCAGCAGCGCCGAGTAGCCGCGCTCCAGCGGACTGTCACCCGGGTGCTCGGGGCCACCGGCCGCGGCCAGGGCCTCGGGCGTGCCCTGGAACACGAGGCGGCCGTCGGCGAACAGCACCACGTCGGAGCAGGCCGCCGCGACGTCCTCGACCAGGTGGGTGGAGACGATCACGCAGGCCTCGCGGCCCAGTTCCTGCAACAGCTCGCGCAGCCGCAGCCGCTGCGCCGGGTCCAGGCCGACCGTCGGCTCGTCCAGCAGCAGCACCGTCGGGTCGTTGACGATGGCCTGGGCGATGCCCGCCCGCCGCACCATGCCGCCGGACAGCGTCTTCATCCGGTGGTCGGCGCGATCGGCGAGGCCGACCCGTTCCACGGCCCGCTGGACGGCCCCGGGGATGTCCGCCTTCGGCACCTCCTTCAGCCAGGCCATGTACTCGACGAACTCGCGCACCGTGAAGCGCTTGTAGTAGCCGAACTCCTGGGGCAGGTAACCGATCCGGCGCCGCAGCGCCCGGTGGTCGCCCAGCGCGCTCACGGGGGTGCCGAGCAGCTCCAGCGAACCGGCGGCGGGGCGGAGCACGGTGGCCAGGGCACGGATCAGGGTGGTCTTTCCGGCGCCGTTGGGCCCCAGGAGGCCGTGGGTGCCGGTGCCCAGGGCGAGGTCCAGCCCGTCGACGGCGAGCTTCCGCCGCCCGGCGCGCACGCTGAGGCCGGTGGCCCGGACCTCCCAGGCGTAGGTCTTCGGCGCGATGTCGACCGCGCTCGTCACAGGTGTCATGGATGGTCCCTTTCGGGGGCATCGATTGGGTTTCGAAGGTCTGGGGTTTTGAGGGTCTCGGGTTTTGAAGGTCTGGGTTTCGAGACTCTGGGCTTCGAGACTCTGGGCTTCGAGACTCTGGGCTTCGAGACTCTGGGCTTCGAGGGTCAACGAGGGCTTCAGAGAGCCGAGTAGACGTTCCGACGGGCGACCACGGCGCCGACGCCGAGCGCGAGGAGCAGTCCCCACAGGGGCAGGACGTTCGCCTCCAGGACGACGGGAACGCGCTGGGTGAACCACGCAGGTGCCACGACGGCGACGCCCCACACGGCGGCCAGTCCGGCGGCGGCGCGGGTCACCCCGACGACGCTGCCCAGCGCCAGGGCGGCGGACGTGAAGGCCAGGGAAGGCAGCAGCCATTGCGCGGCCGTCATCGCCCCGGTCAGCCAGCCGTGCACCAGCAGCCCCGGCAGCACGACGCCGAGCACCGCCGCGGTGCGGCGGAGGAGCAGGGGCAGTCCGGCGCGGGCGGTCGACGCCGTCAGTTCGTGCGCCGGGTCCAGGCCCCGCGACCACGACACCGCCACACCGCACAGCGGCAGCACGGGCGCGACCAGCAGCAGGAGCGAAGGGCTGCCGAGGGTGGCCGACGACGCGCCCCCGTCCAGCAGCAGAGCGGCCAGTGTGACGGCGGCGGTCATGGCCAGCCAGGGCGTCATGACGGGCGTCAGCCAGGCCGTCACCCAGCGGGGCCTGCGTCGCCGGGCGGGCGCCCGGACGGCGGCGGCCAACTGCGGTTCCAGACCGGCCCGGACGGAGTCGACGAGCGCGGCGATCCCGGGTGCCTCGCCGGGGACCGCGGCCGCCAACCGACCGCGGCACGGCGCGCACGTCTCCAGGTGGGACTCCAGCGCCCACAACGTGTCCGCGGGCAGTTCGACGTCACCGCGCGCGTAGTCGGCGATGAGCCCCGCAGACGCGTGTTCCGGGCTCATGCCACCTCTTGTGCCAGTGCTCATGCCAGTTCCTCCCGCATCGCGATCCGGGCCCTGCGGGCACGCGTCTTGACGGTCCCTTCGGGCAGCCTGAGCAGGACGGCCGTCTCCCGGACGGACAGCCCGTCGAGCACCATGGCCTGCAGGACCTGCCGCAGTTCCGGCGCCAGCCGACGCAGCGCATCGCCGACGTCGCCGCCGACGGTCCCCGCGAGCGCCTCCTCCTCCGCCGCCGGCACCACCGCCGACTCGGCGGCGGCGACGGGCGGTTCGGCGTGGTGCGCGCGACGCCGGAACGCGTCCACCAGCCGGCGCGCCGCGATCGTCCACAGCCACCCGACGGCCGTCCCACCCACCGCGCTCCCGGCGAACGCGCCGGCCGCGCGCCACACCGCCAGGTACGTCTCCTGCATGACCTCGGCGACGATCTGCTCGTCCGAACAGCGACGGCGCAACCGCACCGCCAGCCACGGCGACGTCCGGCGGTACAGCTCCTCGAACGCCCCGCGGTCACCTCTGGCCACCAGGCGGAGGAGTCGCTCCTCGTCCAGCTCGTCCAGTGCTCTCCTGCGTGATCTCACACCAGCCAGACGCCGGATGCGGCGTGCAGGTTCTTGATTCGGCGTGACCTGCGTCACAGCCGGCGGCGCTCGGGGTGTCCGGGCGTTGTGTTCGGGGCCTTCGGAGTGTTCGGGAAATGCGAAAAGCCCCTGATCCGAATGGATCAGGGGCTTTTCTTGAATGATTGTTCGGCGGCGTCCTACTCTCCCACAGGGT
>NZ_JBHWGD010000153.1:0-9422 GCF_042733235.1 Kitasatospora sp. NPDC059722 | reverse complement strand
GTCCGGGACGGTGAACCGCGCGTGGCCGGGCGGGCGCGGCACGCCGTGCGGCAGCGGGTCGGGCGGGACGGCGCGGCCGTCGAGGACCAGCAGCACCGGTTGTCCGGGCAGGGCGGCGGGGGAGTAGCGGACGTCGATCTGCGCGCTCCCGTCGGCGTGCCGCCCGACCTGCGCGGGCAGGTGAGTGATCCGGGGCGCGACGGCGAGCGGGACCTCGTTGGTGACCTGCCCGGCGAGGGAGAGTCCGGCCGACCAGAGCCCGGCGGCCGTGCCGACGGGGACGGTGAACTGCACCTGGGTACCGGTGACGTGATCCGGGGCGACGGCGACCGGCGCCGGGAGCAGCGGATGGCTCAGCCGCACCTCGGCCGGGGCCGCCAGCCCGCTGCCGCGCAGCACCGCCGTCTCACCGCCCCGCACGGCGGGCTGCCCGCCCGGCGGCACGGCGGCGTCGAGGGCCGGCAGGCCGAGCGGGAGGAAGCCCTGCGCGACGGGCCCGCGGTCGTCCGCGCCCCGGGTGAGCACCGGCACGGGGACGGTCGGCGGGCGGTGGCCGTCGATCAGCACCACGCCGACCTCGTAGGCGACCGACATCCGGTACGGGGTCTGGAACGCCGTCCAGAGCGAGTAGATGTCCTTCTCGCCGAACGGCTGCCAGGTGATCCGGATCCGGTCGAGCTGCTTGGCGACGTCGCTCTCCGGCGCGAACGCGGCCAGTTCGCCGCGCTGGAGCACCGGGTTGTCGTTCAGGACGCGGACGGCGCGGGCGAGCAGCCGCTGGGCGTCGAGGCCGGGGTCGCGCTTGACGAACGGCGTGACGAGGTAGTGCAGGGTGAGCGGGAACGGCGGACCGCCGCTCTCGCCGGGGGCGAGGCCGGGCTGGTCGGCGTCGCGCAGGGCGCCGTCCACGTCGGCCTGGAAGAGGTAGAGGTTGACGAGCTTGTCGCGGGTGCCGTCGACGAGTTCGTCCAGGGGACGGGTGTCCACGCCCGCGCCGGGCACGTCGGCCAGGGCACCGAGCACGAGTCCGCTCAGGGTCTTGGTGACGGCGGCGATGGCCTCTTCGTCGCTCACCTCCCGCCGCCCCCCTCGGAGCGGGTGCGCAGGTAGTCCTCCAGGCTCATCGCAGGGCGCCGCCCGGGGATCCGGCGCGGCGGCTGCGGGACGGGCGGCTGGCGGCCGGCGCGGACCTCGACGCGGCCGATGGTGATGCGCACGTTCGGCACCGCGGCGGCGCGCTCGCGCCGGGACGTCAGGAGCGGGTCGACGAGCGACGCGTCGATGGGGGAGGACGGCACGGGGTGCGCGTGGACGGGGTCGGGCGCGGGCGCCGCCGGGGCGTCCTCCGCGCGCTCCTCGGGTGTGGCGTGCTGCTCCGACGGGCCCTCCTCCTGCGCGGGTTCCCCGGGCGGGGCGTCCGCACGGCGGGGTTTCGGGAGGGCGAAGGCGGTGGGTTCCGCAGGCCGTCCGGGGCCGGTGGGGGGCTCCGCCCGGACGGCCTGCGGAGGTTCGGGTGCGCCCTCGGTGGAGGCGCGATGTGTCAGGGGGAGACCGGGCGGCGCGCCGACGGGCAGCTCCTGCTGGGCGGCGGGAGGGTTGGCGTCAGCGACCTCCGACTCCGCGGGGAGAGGGGAAGGTTCGGTGAACGGAAGCCACGGCTGCGTCCTCCGCCGGGGTTCGAAGATCGACCCGATCAGCGGCCGTATCGGCGGCCCGTCCGCGCCGCCGGCGCCGAGCAGGCGGCTCACGAAGTCGTTCATGCCGTCACCAACTCCAGGTACAGCTGCCGTCGTTCGGGCCCGACCGCGAGCACCTCGGCCTCCGTCCAGCCGTAGGCGGTGGCGAGCGCGTGCACGTCGTGGAGCAACCGCCTGGCGTGGGCGTCGAGTTCGGCCCACAGGTAGCCGGAGGCGTCGAACGGCGACGTCCAGGCGTGGCCGCACTCCGCGCAGTCGAGGTCCAGCCGGACGTCCGCCTGCGGATCCCGCGCGGCCAGGGCGCCCGCCACGGCCTCCAGGACGTCCGCCGGGAGCGCGTCGGCGGCGACCGGCCGTCCGTCCGCGACCGCCGAGGTCAGCACCCGCCGGAGCAGGGCCCGCCGGGCGGCGGCGCGCGGCGCGCCCCGGACGGCGAGCAGGTCCCGGGTGGTGACCGGACGGAACGTGAGCTCGAAACCCCCGGCCCGCACGACGCGTTCGCCCTCCGGCGCCGCGGCCGTCACGTCCTGCGCGGTCAGTTCGAGTTCCAGTTCCGTCCGGCAGGACGGGCAGGTGACGGCGCACGGCAGGCCGGGGCCGAAGCACCGCACGCGCAGGCCCAGCACCAGCTCCTCGCGCCGCCCGACGGTCAGGTCCGCGACGGCCGCCGGATCGCCGCCGCCCGCCGCGGCGAGCACCAGGGCACGCCGGACCGGGTCCTGCCCGCGCCCGGCCTCCCAGACGGCGAGCAGGCCCTCCTCCGTCAGCGCGGTGACATCGGCTGGGGCTCCGGTGAGTTCGTCCATCGTCAGGCCGGGTCCTCGAAGGACGGCTCGACCGGCTCGGGCAGGTCCTCGCGCACCCAGCCCTCGTTCTCCAGCTTGATGTGCTGGATGGCGACCGCGTTGGCGTTGGCGTCGAGGTCGGAGACCGGCTGGTACTCCGACACCCAGCAGTTGAACACCTGGTAGGAGAGCACCTTCTGGCCGGCCTCGTTGAAGACGTCGACGATGATGTCCCGCCGGAAGTCCTTGAGCGAGGACTCCAGCCCGCCGCTCGCGTTGGTCAGGCTCCAGACCCGGTTCGCCCACTGCTCGAACACCTTGTCGCTCGTGACCCCGCGCTCCAGGGTGATCGCGTCGTACTCGGTGCGCCCCGGCAGCTTGGTGCTGGTGGCCGGGTCGCCGCCGCTGCGGTGCTTGATCACCTCGGTGCTGCGCTTGAACCCGGTGACCTTGCTGACGCCCGCGATGTAGTCGGTGCCGCCGCCGAACTTCACCCGGAAGCGGAAGTTCTTGTACGGGTCGCGGCGCTTCGTCCTGCTGTCGGCCATGGCCTGCCTCTCCGTGAGGGTGCGCTCAGACCTGGATCTGGCCGGCGAGCTGCTGGATGTGGATGATCACGAACTCGGCGGGCTTGAGCGGGGCGAAGCCGACCTGGATGTTGACGATCCCGCGGTCGATGTCGTTCTGCGGGTTGTTCGTCGCGTCGCACACCACCTGGTAGGCGTCCCTGGGCGTGCGGCCCTGGAAGGCGCCCTGGCGGAACAGCGTGTTCATGAACGCGCCGACGTTGAGCCGGATCGAGGACCACAGCGGTTCGTCGTTGGGCTCGAACACCACCCACTGGGTGCCGCGGAACAGGCTCTCCTCGATGAACAGGGCGGTCCGGCGCACCGGGACGTACTTCCACTGGTCGGCGAGGACGTCGGCGCCGACCAGCGTCCGCGCGCCCCACACGAGGTTGCCGAACACCGGCCGCCGGCGCAGGCAGTTGACGCCGTACGGGTTGAGGATGCCGTTCTCCGGGTCGGTCATCGGCACGAGCGGCGCGACGACGCCGGCGAGGCCCGCGTCGGTGCCCGCCGGGGCCTTCCACACGCCGCGCGCGACGTCCGTGCGGGCCCACACCCCGGCGACGGCGCCGCAGGGCGGGAAGTCGCGGACGAGGTTCTGCTGTTCGGTGTCGGCGAGCAGGACGCGCGGGAAGTACACGGCCGCGTTGCGGGCGCCCGGGTCGCCGGCGAGCGGCAGGCCGGTGCCGCCCGGGGCGGCGGCCCTGGTGACGTCGGCCACGCTGTGCCAGGCGTCCGGCGGGTCGACGACGAGCATCGCCCGGCGGTCCAGGCAGAGCTTGGCGGCCTGGGGGAGGATCCCGGCCGGGCCGTTCTGGCCGGGCGGCCCGGGCAGGCACAGGATGTTGAAGATGTCGGTCTTGAGCAGCTGGTAGATGCCCTGCTTGCCGTCCTTGACCGGGGAGCTGTCGCCGAGGTAGTCGGCGGCGACCGGGGTCGCCGTCCCGTCCAGGCCGCCGCCGGCGGTGACGTACCAGTTGCCCTGGCCGGGGCCCTTGCCGTCCGGGAACGGGTCCTGGCCGGGCGGGACGTCGGTATTGGCCGCGAGCAGCCTGCCGTCCGCCGAGGCCGGGACGGTGACGAGGGCGGAGGCGGCGAGGGCGACGCTCAGCCGGTCGGGGCTGCCGGGCAGCGAGCTGACGTTGAGGTAGCTCTCGGTCACGCCGGTGACGGCGTCGCGCAGGGTGAGGTTGAAGCTCTTCTGGTCGGCGGCGCTCGCGGCCTTGTCGCGGGTCTGGTGGTCGACCCGGGCCCGCAGGTGGTTGCCCCAGTCGCCGGGGCTGACGGCGGTGAGCGTGACCGCGTCGGCGGCGGCGCCGGAGGCGGCGGGCAGGACGAGCGTGGCGGGCGCGGGGTAGCTGGGCCCGTCGGCCGGCGGGTTCTTCGGCTTCACGGCGGTGATCCGGACGATCTCGGCCTCGGCGCCGCCGTTCTGGAAGAACTGGTAGACCGCGTAGCTCAGGTCGGAGGTGCGGTCGAGGCCGCCGAACTCCCGCTCGTAGTCGGCCCAGCTGGTGATGTGCACCGGGTCCGTCACCGACCCGCGCGGCGCCGTCCCGACGAACGCGGCGATCGACGTCGGCACGCCGACGATCGTGCGCACGGCGCTCGGCAGCTCGTCGATGTACACGCCCGGATAGGTGGGGCTGATGGGCATCGTGGCTCCCTTCGCGAGGGCAACGGCTGCGCCCGCGGACACCGCCCAGCGTCCGGGCCGGCCATCACGGCGGCGTCACCGCGGCCGCACGGCGCGGAACGCGTGGCGTGACGCGGCCGTGACGGGCGTCCGCACCCGGGGAACCTTCGCGGGGGCCGGGGCGTCTGTCGTCCGGTAACGATCACGCGATGAAGGAGCGTTCATGTCGTACTGCCCGCCGAACCCCGAGGAGTCCTGGCTGATGGGCGGGGTGATGTCGGTCCTGCAGACCGGCATCGACGTCCAGCTCGGCTACTGGGCGGGCGGGGACGAGCTCAGCCACGACGACGGCAGCAGCAACCGCTGGCAGCTCCGCTGGGTCGACGGCGGCCGGGCGGTGCTCACCGGCTTCGACGTCGACTACAGCACCGAGCGCGAACTCGACGAGTTGCTGCAGGGCGCGCCCGACTGGCTGCCGCTGCGCTGGTCCGGGCTCACCGACCGGATCGCCTTCTGCTACTGGTGGGAGAGCGGCGCCGGCGCGTGGGACTGCGCTCCCGTCGAGGACGATCGCGGCGTGGGGATCACGGGCTCGCTGGACCGGCTGGAGTCCCTCCTGACCGACCGGGTGATGGAGCGGATCCCGGAGCCGGAGGACGAGGACGACGACGAGGTGGACGAGGACGCGTACCTGGACGAGTTCACGCGGAAGCTGGAGGAGCTGGTCGAGGCGGCCAGGGAGCAGCGCCTGACCGAGCGTGAGCTCGCCCCCGTCCTGGGCTTCCTGGAGGAGCCGGGGCGGCTGAACCTCGCCGACGCGCTCGACAACGCCCGGGACGCCGGGTTCACGCCGGGCAGCTCCCGGCCCTGGGAGCGCCCGGCGCCAAGTGTGCATGTCAACTGACGTGCGTTGCACGGCTGTTGACGTTCCGTAAGGACGCGGACGACGCCGCGTCATGATCTCGCACCGCTCAGGATCGAATCGGAGGTGACCTTTCCGGCATATCGAACGAGTGGTGGAATTGTGCTGGTAGCGCGAACATCTTTACCCCATCATCTCCGGAGGTACACCGCCCATCCGCACCGGCCACGAGCCGGTGCGCGGGCCACCCCTCAGGAGTAGTGGATGAGTTCGACGGAATTCCCCGCACTGGATCCCACGGCCACCCTCGCCGGCCTGATCGAGGCCCAGGTGAGACGCACGCCGGACGCCGTCGCCGTGATCGACGGCGAGCGCCGCCTGACCTACCGCGAACTTGGCGAGCGCTTGACCTCCGCCGCCGCCCGCCTCGCCGGGGCCGGGGTCGGCCCCGGGACGCTGGTCGGCGTGTGCCTGCCGCGCTCGGCCGAGCTGGTCGTGGCCCTGCTCGCGGTGCTCCGGGCCGGCGGCGCGTACGTGCCGCTGGACCCGGCCTACCCGCAGGACCGGCTGGAGCTGGTGATCGGCGACGCGCGGGCGCCGGTCGTGCTCACCGACCGGGCGCACGAGCACCTCGTGGCGGGGGCCGGGGCCGCCGTCCTGTACGCGGGTCCGGACGAGCAGGGTCCGGACGAGCAGGGTCCGGACGGGCAGGGTCCGGACGGGCAGGGTCCGACCGCTCCCGTCGCGCCGGTGGGCAGCACCGACGCGGCGGCGGCGTACGTCCTGTACACCTCCGGCTCCACCGGCCGCCCCAAGGGCGTCGTCGTCCCGCAGCGCGGCGTCAACGCCCTGCTGCGCTGGGCCGCCGCCACCTACCGGCCCGAGGACGTGGCGGGCGTGCTGTTCGCCACGTCGGTCTGCTTCGACATCTCGGTGTACGAGGTCTTCTTCCCGCTCGCCGTCGGCGGCACGGTCGTCGTCGCCGAGAACGCCCTCGCCCTGCCCGACCTGCCCGCGCGCGACGCGGTCACCCTCGTCAACACCGTCCCCAGCGCCATGGCGGCCCTGCTGCGCGGCGGCGGCCTGCCCGCCGGCGTACGCGTCGTCAACCTGGCCGGGGAGGCGCTGCCGCGCCGGCTCGCCGACCAGGTCCACGCGCAGCCCGGCGTCGAGCGGCTCTACAACCTGTACGGGCCCACCGAGGACACCGTCTACTCCACCTGGGCCCTGGTCGGCCGGGACGAGACCGGCGAACCGCTGATCGGCCGCCCGGTCGACGGCACGACGGCGCACGTCCTGGACGAGCGGCGCGCGCCCGTGCCGGAGGGCGGGATCGGCGAGCTGTACCTGGCGGGCGAGGGCCTGGCGCACGGCTACCACGGCCGCCCGGACCTCACCGAGGAGCGGTTCGTGACCGTCGGCGGCGAGCGCTGCTACCGCACCGGCGACCTCGTCCGGCGGCGCGCGGACGGCAGCCTGGAGTACCACGGGCGCGCCGACCACCAGGTGAAGGTGCGCGGCTTCCGCGTCGAGCTCGGCGAGATCGAGGCCGTGCTCGCCGCGCACCCGGCGGTGGAGGCGGCGGTGGCCGTCGTCCAGCACGACGACGCGGGCGCCTACCTGGCCGCCTTCGTCCAGTCCTCCCGGGAGCTCGCGCCCGGCGGGCTGCGCGCCCACTGCGCCGCCGCCCTGCCCGGCTACATGGTGCCGCTCGCGATCGGCGTGCTGGAGCGCCTGCCGCTCACCCCCAACGGCAAGACCGACCGGGCGGCCCTGCCCGCGGTGGCGCGCGGGCGGGACGGCCACGGCGTGTTCGTCGCGCCGCGCACCCCCGTCGAGGAGCGCATCGCCGGGCTGTGGCAGGAGCTCCTCGGCATGCCCAGGGTCGGCGTGCACGACGTCTTCCTCGACCTCGGCGGCCACTCGCTGCTCGCCGCGGGCGTCCTCGCCCGGGTCGAGCGCGAGTACGGCGTCCGGGTGCCGCTCGCCGAGTTCTTCGCCGCGCCGACCGTCGCCGCCCTGGCCCTGTGCGTCGCGCACGGCGGCGGGCGCCCCTCGGTCGCGCCGCCCGTCCGCGAGCCCGGACTGCCCGCCGAACCGACGGCGTTCCAGCGCGACCTGTGGCTCCAGGAGAACGTCGAGGCCGGCACGTCGCTCTACAACGTCCCGCTGCGCGTCCGCGCGACCGGCACCCTGGACGCCGCCGCGCTCGGCCGCGCCTTCACCGAGGTCGTCCGCCGCCACGAGGCGCTGCGCACCGCCGTGATCGGCCGCGCCGGCGAACCCGCCGTCGAGGTCCGCCCGCCCTACGCCGTCGACGTGCCCGTGCACGACCTCACCGGCGCCGACGAGGCACTGCTGGACGCCGCGCTCCGCGCCGAGGCGGCCCGCCCGCTCGACCTCGCCACCGGGCGCCTGCTGCGCGTCCTCGCGCTGCGCACCGGCGAGGACGCCCACGAGCTGCTGATCACCGTGCACCACGCGGCGATGGACGGCTGGGCCACCGGGCTCCTCCTCGCCGAGCTCGACCGCGCCTACCGGGACGGCGAACTCCCGGAGCCCGGCCTCCAGTTGTCCGACGTCGCCCGCTGGGAGCGGCGCGCCCACGCCGCCGCCCGCGAGGACGCGCTGCGCTGGGGCGACGGCCTCCTCGGCCTCGACCACGAGCAGCACCTGCCCGGCGACCGCCCGCACCCCGACCCGCAGGACTACGCGGGCCGCCGCATCGAGCGCCGGGTCCCGGCCGAGCTGCTGCGCGCCGCCGAGCGGTGGGCGGCGGAGGAGGGCGCGAGCCTCTACATGGCGGTGGTCACCGCGCTCGGCGGGGTGCTGCACCGCTACACCGGCCGCACCGACGTCGCCGTGCTCAGCCCGTTCGCCGTCCGGCCGGTGCCGGAGCTGGAGGGGGTGCTCGGCTCACTGGTCAACACCGTGGCGCTGCGCTTCGGCGTCGCGGGGTCGGACACCTTCCGGCAGCTGGTCGGGCGGGTGCGTCCGGCGGCGCTGGACGCGGCCGAGCACAGCGTGCTGCCGTTCGTCGAGCACGCGCGCCGGACGGCCGGTGCGTCCGGGCGGGCCTCGTCCCCGGTCTCGCAGGTGCTGGTCGCGGTGCAGAACCACCCGGTGGCCGGGGCCGATCTCCCGGGGATTTGCCTGGAGTTCGTCTCCGAGGTGTGCAACGGGACGGCGAAGACGGACCTGTCGCTGTTCCTGGAGTTCCCGGCGGACGGGCCGCTGCTGTCCGCCGAGTACCGGACCTCGCGCTACGACGAGCGTTCGGTGCGCGCCGTCTTCGACCACCTGCTCGCCGTGCTCGCCGCCGGGATCGCCGAACCGGACCGCCCGCTCTCGGAGCTGGCGATGCTGTCGGCCGCGGAGATCGCCGCCGCCGAGGACGGCCTGGTCCGGGCGGACACCCCGGTGGCCGACCTGCGCCTGCACGACCTGTACGCCGGGTGGGACCCTTCGGCCGTCGCCGTGTCGGCCGCCGACGGCAGTCTGACCTACGGCGAACTCGGCCTGACCGCAGGCAGGCTGGCGTCCGTCCTGGCCGCCGCCGGCGCCGGACCCGGCGGGCTGGTCGCGGTGGCCGTCCGCCGCGGGCGCCTGCTGCCCGCCGCCCTGCTGGCCGTGCTGCGCAGCGGCGCCGCCTACCTGCCGCTGGACCTCGACCAGCCGCTCGCCCGCAACCGGGCCGTGCTGGACGACGCCGGCGTCTCGCTGGTCCTGGCCGAACAGGCCGACCGGCACGACGAGTTGTTCGCGGGCCGGACGGTCGTGGCGGGCGACGGCCCCGGCGGGGGCGCGGCCCCCGGGGCCCCCCCCCGCCCCCGCGGCCCCCCCGGCCCCGCCCACCAGGGGTACACCACCCGC
>NZ_JBHWGD010000152.1:0-9434 GCF_042733235.1 Kitasatospora sp. NPDC059722 | reverse complement strand
TGATGGTCACGATGGGTGTCAACATCCCGCTCAACAACCAGCTGGCGGCCGCCGGTGACCCGTCCGCGATCACCGACTTCCACGGCGTGCGGGAGAAGTTCGAGGGCACCTGGGTGGCCACGAACATGCTCCGCACCCTGCTGTGCACGGCGGGACTGGCCGCCCTCACCCGGGCGCTCGTCCTCCACGGGCGCGGCTCCCGCTGAGCGGCCCCCACCGGCTCCCCACCGTCTGACGTCACCGCCTGACGTCACCGCCTGACGTCACTGCCCGCCCGGGTCGCACGCACCGGGCGGGCACTGCCGCGTTCACGCCCGCGCGTCCCTCAGGGCGCGCAGGGCGGCGGCCAGTTCCGTGACGGTGGGCCCGGCGGTGGTGGGGCCGGCGGCGGTGGGGTCGTCGGGGTGCAGGGTGACCGTCCAGTCCCGGGCCCGGACGGTGACGGTGACGGCGCCGCGGCGGGTGCGGAGGAAGGCCGGCAGCGTCCGCACCGCCCGTCCGAGGGCGCCGCGGCCGACGGCCAGCACCCGGAGCGCGTAGGCGGGCCGGTCCGCGTTGGCGGGCCAGTCGGCGCTGGCGCCGGTCTCCCCGGCCGTGCCGGTCTCCTCGACCTCCAGCCCCGGGACCCTGCGCAGGTGCTTGTGCAACGGGCGCAGCTCGCCCGGATCCGAGACCGACACCTCGGCGCGGCCCGCGCTCAGCGGCGGCACGACGCGGCCAGCACGAGGAGCAGGACCAGGACGCCGAGGACGGCCGCGCAGCCCGACGCGCCCTGCGGGTTCTTGCGGTCGGCCTCCACGGTGCCGCCGGGCGGCACGCCCGGGTGCCGTCTCGCGTAGTGGTCGATCTGCAGCTCCTCGGCCCGTGACTCCGGGAGCCAGGGCGTGCGGTAGCCGCACTCGCCGCACCAGTAGCGGTACGCCATGTCGTTTCCTCCGAGGTGTCGTTCGCCGTGTCCGTCGTCCGTCGGCGGTCTGTGCGCGGACCCTTCGAGCGTGGCGTCCGCGCAGGTCGCGGGACAGGACAAGGCACCGGCCATATGTGACCGGCCGTCACGGTAGGCTCACGGATGGACATGAGCATGCAAGACCATGGGGGTTTGCCGGAGTGACGGACGAACTCGGCACGCTGTTGCGGCGACTGCGGAAGGAGGCGGGGCTGACGCAGGAGCAGCTCGCGGAGAAGGCCGAGGTGAGCGTGCGGACGATCCGCCGGCTGGAGCGCGGCGGCTCCACCGACCACCGGCTCGGGACGGTCCTCCTGATCGCGGACGCGCTGGACGCCTCGCCCGGGGACCGGCAGCGGCTGGCGGCGATCATCACCGAGGGCCCCGGTTCCGAGACACCGCCGGAAGCCCCGCCACCGCCCGCACCCCCGGCACCCCCGGCACCCCCGGCACCCTCGGCACCCCCCGCACGCCCGGTCCCCGCCGCCCTCGCCGACGCCGTCGACGAGCTCGCCCGCGAGGTCCGCCGCCGCTGGCGCCGCGAGGAGGAGCAGCGCCGTGTCCACGACCCGTTCCCGTTGCCGGTGCGCTGGCGGCCCGCGCCCGAGGACCTGATGGACAGCCCGGAGAACGTCCAGCGCCTCGCGCCCGGCGAGCGGGCGGCCCGCCTGGACCTCGACGGCGACCTCCGCTCGGTGGCCGAGGTCTACGGGCAGATCCCCTCGGGCCGGCTCGTGGTCCTCGGCCGGGCCGGCTCCGGCAAGTCGATCCTGACGATCCGCTTCGTCCTGGACCGGCTGCGGGACCGGGCCGTCCCGTCCCGCGTGCCGGTGGTCTTCAGCCTCGGCTCCTGGGACCCGACCACCACCACGCTGCGCGACTGGCAGATCGACCTGCTCCTGCGCGACCACCCGCACCTCGTCGGCCGGGGCCCCGGCGGCGGCACGCTCGCCGCGGCGCTGATCGACGCCGACCTCGTGCTGCCCGTCCTCGACGGCTTCGACGAGATCGCCGAGGGCCTGCGCCGCGACGCCCTCGACGCGCTCAACGACACCTCCCAGCCGCTCGTCCTCACCAGCCGCCGCGCCGAGTTCGCGGAGGCGGTCGAGGCGGCGAGCACGCCCCTCGTGTGGGCCGCCGGGATCGAGCTCACCGACCTCACCCCCGCGGACCTCACCGACTACCTGCCCCGTACCGCCCGCCCGGTGACCGCGGGCCCCGGCGGGCCCGAGCCCCTCTGGGACGCCGTCCTCGCGGAGCTGCGCACCGGCCGCACGGCCGGCGGCGTGCGCCTCGCCCGCGTCCTGAGCACCCCGCTGATGGTCATCCTGGCCCGGACGATGTACAGCGACGCCCCCGACCGCAGACCCGCCGAACTCCTCGACGGCGAGCGCTTCCCCACCGAGCACGCCCTGGAGGAGCACCTCCTCGCCGGCTTCGTCCCCGCCCTGTACCGCCGCCGAGCCCCCGAACGCAAACCGGTCGCCGGGCGCCCGCCGCGCACGTGGGACGCGCAGCGCGCCGAGCGCTGGCTCGGCTACCTCGCCGACCACCTCGTCCGCCACGACCGGCCCGACCTGGCGTGGTGGCAGATCGGCGGCTCGGTGCGCCGCCCGACCCGGATCCTGGCGACCGCCCTGGCCGCCGCGCTGTGCGTCACCGTGGCGGAGTGGCTGGTCGGCGTGGTCCTCGTCGTGTTCTACCGGAGCAACCCGATGGTCAAGTGGGAGCGGTTCCTCCTGGAGAGCGTCCTCGTCGGGCCCATCGCCGGCCTCGCCGTCGGCGCGGTCTACGCGGTCATGACGGTCTTCGGCGGCCTCGCCCTGGAGCCCACCTACGTCCGGCTGCGGCTGTTCGCCCGCCACCACGGCGGCGGGCCGCGCACGGTCCGGGTGTTCACCGGCCGGTTCGCCGCCATCATGCTCGGCGGCACGGTGCTCGGCGTCGGCGCCGCGCCCGCCCAGACGCTCCAGCACGCGCTGTACTTCGGCGTCCCGCTGACCGACCGCGACGTCATCGTGGGCATGCTCATCAACATGCTCGTCTACGGGCTGATCTTCGGCTCGGCGGCCGGCTCGGTCTTCGGCCTCACGAGCATGCTCGAAGCGCCGCTGGACACCGCCTCGGCGGCCACCCCGGTCGCCCTGCTGTCCTCGAACCGGACCACCGTCAGCCGGCAGGTGCTGGTCCTCGTCCCGGCGTTCACGCTCGCGATCGCGCTCGGCGGGCGGGTGATCGTGGTCGCGCTGAGCGGCCCGCTCGGCGTGCTGAACTGGCCGCTCGCGGACGGGCTCTACATCGGGGCGATCGGCGGCATCGGCGGCACCCTCGCCTACGCGCTCGGCTTCACCGCCTGGGGGCAGTGGATCATCCTGACCCGCGTCTGGCTCCCGCTGACCGGACGCCTGCCGTGGAACGTCGCGGCCTTCCTGGACGATGCCTACCGGCGCGGTGTGCTGCGCCAGAGCGGCGCCGTCTACCAGTTCCGCCACCTGCGGCTGCAGTACCACCTCGGCCACACGTTCCGCCGGGAGCACGCCCACTACCGGCAGGCCACCTTCCCCGAGGCGGCCCGCCTCCCGTCCGCGACCTCGTAACGCCGGTCAGCCGCGGTGGCCGGCCGCCCCGCCCCCGCGGGCCCTCGCCCCACTCGGGCGCGACGAGTGCGGTCGGCCGGGATCCGACGCCGAGGTCCTTGAAGCCGCTGGACGTCGACACGCAGACCACCGGGCCCTCGACGTCCCCCACGGCGCGCAGCCCGGCCAGCCCGGCGGCGGAGGACAGTTCCGTCCACAGCCCGGCGCGGGCCAGTTCCCGCTGGGCGGCGGTCAGTTGGGCGTCCTCCAGGGCGAGGGCCCGCCCGCCGCTGCCGCGCACCGCGAGCACCCCGCGGTAGCCGCTGACCGTGCTGACGATCGAGTACGCGTCCGTCGGCCTCCGCTCGGCGTGCGCCACCGGCAGGCCCTCCCGCACGGCCTGCGCGAGCGGCGCGGCGGCGGCCGGCTCGCACGCGAAGATCCGCGGCACCCGGTCCGTCACACCGAGTCGCTCCAACTCGACGAAGCCCTTCCACACGCCGTACAGCAGCTCGGCGTACCCCGTCGGCACGAAGACCGCGCCCGGCACGCCGAGGTCCCGGTGGATCTCGTACGCGATGGTCTTGTACCCCTCGGGCCCGTACGCGTGCCCGGTGTGCGTCGTGGTGAGGTTGCTGACGGGGTGCAGGCCCAGCCGCTCCACGACCTGCCGCATCAGCGGCCACCGCGCCTCCCACGGCACCGGCAGCACCACCGCGCCGTACGCGTTGAGGAACGAGTCGACGGCGGGCGGCAGGCTCGGGCCCGTGAACACCACGCACGGCAGCCCCGCCCGCGCGGCGTACGCGGCGGCGGAGGCGCCGTGGTTGCCGGAGGACGCGACGACGATCCCGGGCGCTCCGGCGGCCACCGCGGCGCTCGTCGTGCAGCGGTTCAGCCGGTCCTTGTGGCTCCAGGTGGGGTTGCGCGACTCGTCCTTGACGTACACCCCCGGCTCCAGCTCCACCAGCGGCGTGCCGCCCTCGCCGAGGCCCGGCGCGAGCAGCGGCGGCAGCAGCGGCGCCCAGCGGTCCAGCCCCGCCCGCCCGGCCGGCCCCCCGTACCGCGCCGAGGGGCCGAACAGCGCCTCGACGTCCACCTTGTCGTAGGCGTAGTCGACCTCGGCCGGGTACGAGACCTCCGGCGTGCTCGTCTCCGGACAGCCCTCCGTGAGCGGCGGCAGCAGCGGGTAGCCGACCGCCGGATCGCCCAGGGAGCGCTGACCGGTGGCGAGGGAGGCAGGGTAAGCGTCAAGGACCATGGGCCGACCTTACGACGGCCGTCGGCGCGCTGTCCGAAGAACCGTCAGAAGATCGAGCAGCCCGACAGCGTCGTCATCGCGTCCAGCGCGGCCACCGCCGCCACCGAGTTGCCCGCCTGGTCCAGCCGGGGGCCCCACGCGCAGACCGCCGCCCGCCCCGGCAGTATCGCCAGGATGCCCCCGCCCACGCCGCTCTTGCCCGGCAGGCCGACCCGGAACGCGAACTCGCCCGCCGCGTCGTACGTCCCGCACGTCACCAGCACCGCGTTGACGCGCTTCGCCTCGCTGCGCGACATCATCCGCGAGCCGTCCGCCCGCACGCCGTACCGGGCCAGGACGGACCCCGCGAGCACGAGGTCCCGGCAGCTGGCCGCGATCGCGCAGTGCGCGTAGTAGTGGCGCAGGACGTCCTCGACCGGGTTCTCCAGGTTGCCGTGGCTCGCGATGAAGTGCGCCAGCGCGGCGTTGCGGTGCCCGTGCTCGGCCTCGGACTCCGCCACCACCGGGTCGGTGTCCAGCAGCGGGTTGCCCGCCTCGCGGCGCAGGAACTCCCGCACCGCCCCGGACGCGTCACCGGTCAGGCTCTGCAGCCGGTCGGTGACCACGAGCGCACCCGCGTTGATGAACGGGTTGCGCGGGATCCCGTGCTCCGTCTCCAGCTGCACCAGCGAGTTGAACGGGTTGCCGGACGGCTCGCGCCCCACCCCGCGCCACAGCCCGTCCCCGCCGTACGACAGGGCCAGCAGCAGGCTGAACAGCTTGGAGACGCTCTGGATCGAGAACGGGCTCTCCCAGTCCCCGACGCCGAACAGCTCCCCGTCCACCGTCGCGACCGCCATCCCGAACGCCTCCGGATCGGCCGCCGCCAGCGCCGGGATGTAGTCCGCGACCTGCCCCTGACCCGTCGTCGCCCGCGCGGCGATCTCCGCCGCCTCCAGCAGCCCCCGATAGTCCAGGCTCTCCCCGACGGGCACACCGTTCACCGCTGTTCCTCCACATACACGCGTTTCGGCCCCGATTATCCCTGCCCGCCGTCCCCGCCGGGGGACCCGCCCCGGCACCGGGGCCCCCGGCGCGCCCTGGTAGCGTCGACGGGCCGGCCGCGGGACTCCGGTGCGACTTCCGGAACGTGCCTTTACCGCAATGATTCGCAGTTCGCGCCCCCATTCCCCGGCCGGCACCTCCCCGCCCCCACCGCCGGAAGGCCCGGAAGGCCATGGACGCGTACGCCGACCTGATCGCCGCAGACGACGTGCTGCTGTTCGTCAACGCCGCCATCACCGCCACCGGCCAGCGCGAGTTCCACGCCACCGCCGACCAGCAGCAGCTCTCGCTCGGTTTCCTCCACGAGTACGTGCGCGTCAACTACCGCGAGCCCTACGCCGCCGCGCTCGCCCTCGACATCAACGACCACAACGCCGCGCTCATCATCCGCCACCTGCTGGAGACCACCCGCGACGCCACTCCCGAGCAGCGCCGCGCCGAAGGCCGGCTCATCGCCCGCCGCCTCGCCCTCCTGCCCCCGCAGCGCGTCTACCGGCTCATCGCCGAACTGCGCCGCCGCAAGGTCAACAACCGCCGCACCCGCGCCATCCTCCGCGACTGGCTCGCCGCCCGCCCCGACCAGGCCCTCGACGCCGTCAAGTACCGCGCCGGCCTCAAGCGCGCCCTGCGCCACACCCACCTGCGCCCCGGCCACGACGAGGTCGGCGCCTTCCTCTTCGCCCCCGCCGCCGCCCGGGCCCCCTACCGCACGCCGCTCCTCGACGCCTGGCGCCGCGCCCACTACGAGCAGGGCGCCCTCTACGAACTGCCCTACACCGTCGCCGAGGGCTTCGCCCACCGCCACGGCATCCCGCGCGGCGCGTTCCTCGACCGCATCGCCCCCCGCATGACCGCCCTCGAACGGCTGCGCCTCCAGGAGTCCGCCCGCGGCCGCGGCGCCACCGTCGGCACCGACCTCGCCCGCATGCCGCTCACCCGTCTCGCGACCTACGTCCTCGCCCTGCCGGCCGAGGACCGCACCGCCCGCCGCGCCGAACTCACCGACGCCCTGCGGACCGCCGCCCGCCGCGCCGCCGGAGCGCAGGCCGGCACCTGGGGGCGGGTCGCGGCCGTCCTGGACGACTCCTTCTCGGCGTACGGCTCGGGCGTCAAGCGCCGCCGCCCGCTGGCCGTCGCCCTCGCCTGCCACTTCCTCCTGGACGCCCTCGCCGCCGACTACACCGCCCACTGGACCAGCGGCCGCACCGACGCCCTCCTCGCCCACCCGCACGGACCCACCCCGCTCGGCCGCCGCATCCTCGACGCCCTCGACGCCGCCCCCGAACCCCCGCAGCGCCTCGTGATCGTCTCCGACGGCTGGGACAACGCCCCGCCCGGCCTCGCCGCCGAGGTCCTGCGCGTCTGGCGCACCCGCCTCGACCCCGAGCGGCGCACCGGCATCGTCCACCTCAACCCCGTCTTCGACGCCGACGGCTTCGACGTGCGCCGCCTGGCCCCGACCGTCCCCACCGCCGGACTGCGCGACGCCGAGGACCTGCCCGCCCTCGTCGAGTTCGCGCGCTTCGCCGAGGGCCGCACCGACCTCGCCGAACTCACCGCCCACCTCGCGGCGTGCACCGCCCGCTTCCTCGCGGCCGGGGAGGCCCGATGACGACCACCGCCTTCCGGATCGACCCGGCCGGCCTCGACACCCGGCCCGCCCAGGTGTGGGGCGGCGTGCGGCTCGTCCCGCTCGTGCGCGACGAGCCGATCGCCGACCTGCGCCTGCACCAGGAGCTGTACGACCGCGAGTACGCCTCCATCGCCGTCGGCCGGCGCACCGCCTACACCTCCTACATCCCCCACGGCTTCGTCGCCGACTGGACCCGCGACGGCACGCCCGCGGCCGCGTACGGCACCCAGCTCACCGGCCCCGGCGGCGACACCGCCCCCGAACGCCTCCGGCTGCAGCCGCCCCGCCGCATGGCCAAGCGCGAGAGCCGCACCCGGCTGCGCTTCCTGCCCCTGCACCTCGCCCTGGAGGGCTACCTGGCCCTGCACTTCGGCGGGCCCACCATCGCGTGGGAGCAGTGGTCCCAGCAGGCCCTGCGGCGCGGCCTGTCACCGCGCGCCGAGGAGGCCTACAGCGGCGACCAGGTGCGCGGACTCGCCGACGCCCTGCGGGTGTTCGAGATCCACCCCGGCCAGTGCGGCGTCGCCGTGTACGTCGCCGACGCCCTCGCCGCCGCGTTCGTGCTGCCGCACCCGGACGACTACCGCGCCCTGCACCGCAGCCTGCTCCTCGACCTGTACGGCGAACTCGTCCACCACTACGCCACCTACGCCGCCCCCGTCCCGGACTTCCGGGCCGACCTGAGCACGACCTCCGTCCGCTCCCTCGCCGACCTGCGCACCGCCGTCGACGAGCAGGAGCGCGCCTGGTCCCGCTTCCACACCACGACCATGGCCGACGGCCTCCTGGACGCCGACTACCGGGCGCAGACCGTCTACCGGATGTCCCGCTTCACCCTCTCCCGCTTCCTCCCCGACTTCCGCCCCAAGCAGGAGAACCACATCGGCGAGGCCGTCACCGACGACACCGGCCGCCTCGCCTACCTCAAGACCTTCCGCCTCTCCGAGGCCCAGGTCCGCCGGGGCCACCTCCTGACCCGCCTGGCCGCCCACGACTGGCACCTCGCGAACACCGCCGCCGCCCTGGGCCTCACCACACCGCAACTCGCCCTGCGCCTCGAAGGCGCGGGCTTCGGCCACCTGCTACGCCAGGACATCCTCGACCACTACCGCAAGCAGGCCCGGCAGGCCGGTTAGTGACTGGAGGGCGCTCCTCCCGGCCTCCTCGCCCCGTCCGTGACCCGACCGCCGTTCCCCGGATGACCGCCGGGTAGGGTGCGGCCATGGTTGATTCCGCATCACACGCCGTCACTGCCAAGGCCGTCGCGCGCCGCCTCCTCGGGGAACTCGGCGCCGCAGGGCTGACCCTGGAGGCCGTCGCCGCCGCAGCCGGGCCGGCCCTCGCGGACGTCCAGGCGGTGTACCCGCACCGGGACGACCTGCTCACCGCGCTGATCCTCGACGCCTACAACGCCTCCGGCGCCGCGATGGAGGACGCCGACCGCGCCGCCCGGGACGCCGGGGAATCCGCCGGCGCGAGGCTCCTCGCCGTGACGCGCGCACTGCGCGGCTGGTCCTTCGCCCACCCCGAGGAGTTCACCCTCGTCTACGGCTCGCCCGTCCCCGGCTACCACGCCCCGCAGGAGACCGTCCCGGCCGCGTCGCGCACCCCCGCCGTGCTGGCGGCGATCGTGCGCGAGGCCCTGGAGGCCGGCGAACTGACCCCGCCCGCACGGAAGGTCCCCGGCCCGCCGCTGCTGCGCCCGGAGGCGCTGGAGCTCTTCGGCGGCGCGCCGGGGGAGCCGTTCTCCGACGTCGTCGAGCGCGGCATCGTCCTGTGGAGCGGCCTGATCGGCCTGCTGGTGTTCCAGGTGTTCAGCCGCACCCACGACAGCGTCCGGGACGAGGCCGCGTTCTTCGACTACGCCGTCGCCGTCGCGGCCGAGGGCGTCGGCCTCGTGGTGCCGCTCTGACCAAGCCCTGCCTAGCGTTCGTCCCGCCGGGCCAGGACGGGCTTGACGTCCAGGACCGGCGT
>NZ_JBHWGD010000151.1:0-9512 GCF_042733235.1 Kitasatospora sp. NPDC059722 | reverse complement strand
GACGGTTCCCCGTCCGGGCCCGCGGCCTCGTCGTTCCGTGCTCCTACCGGGCCGTCAGACCGCCCGGTTGCGGCGCTGGGCGAGCTCGTCCCCGGGGTCATGCCCCAGCAGCGTCTCGCCGGTGTCCGTCCGCTCGGCGTGCAGCCGCCCGACGGTCAGCTCCAGCTCCTGCCAGACCGCCCCCACCGCGATGCCGAACACGCCCTGACCGCCCTTCAGCAGGTCGACGACCTGCTGGGGCGTGGTGCACTCGTAGACCGTCGCGCCGTCGCACATGAGCGTCAGCCCGGCCAGGTCGCCCTGCTCGGCGGCCTGCAGATGGGCGACGGCCACCCGGATGTTCTGCAGCGAGACGCCCGCGTCGAGCAGCCGCTTGACGATCTTGAGGAGCAGGACGTCGCGGAAGCTGTAGAGCCGCTGACTCGTCGCCGGGTACGCCGAACGGACGCTGGGCTCCAGCAGCCCCGTCCGGGCCCAGTAGTCCAGCTGGCGGTAGGTGATGCCGGCCGCCGCGCAGGCCGTCGGGCCGCGGTAGCCGATGAGTTCGGAGGTCGGCGCCAGCCGCTCGATGGCCGGCTGGCCGGGCTGCACGGCCGGGAACCGGCCCACCCTGGGCAGGTCCGTCACGGTGCGAGCGGTGCGCGGCACGTGCACGGCGCACAGGCCTCCCACGGCCGCGTCATCGCCGGTGCTGCTCATGCCTACCTCCGTCCACTCGTGTTGCGGGCAACCCAGACTGCGGGCGTCGGTCACCCGGGCAGCCACTCCTGACGGTAGGCAGTCCCCTATGACCCGTCAACGATCGCCACGCCGAGCCGGACAAACCGCGTCACTCAGGAGAGTGGTTTTTCGTGCCCCTAGTGTGGGTAGGTGGACGGTTTTTGGCAAAACGACAGCACGGCCCGTACGCCGGCCGGTCCGCGCTACTGCGGACCACTGCCCCCGAAGTCCTCGGGCGACACCTGATCGAGGAACTCGCGGAACTTCTCGACCTCGTCCTCCTGCTCGTCCGGGATCGCGATGCCCGCCTCCGCGAGCACCTCCTCGCTCCCGAAGATCGGCGTGCCGGTCCGCAGCGCGAGCGCTATCGCGTCGGACGGCCGGGCGCTCACCTCGACCCCGCCGGCGAAGACCAGCTCCGCGTAGAAGACGCCCTCGCGCAGATCGGTGATCCGGACCTCGGTGAGCTGCTGGCCGAGCGCCTCCAGGACGTCCTTGAAGAGGTCGTGCGTCAACGGGCGCACCGGGGTCATCCCCTGCTGCGCGAAGGCGATCGCGGTCGCCTCGCCGGGGCCGATCCAGATCGGCAGGTACCGGTCGCCCCCGACCTCCCGCAGCAGCACGATCGGCTGGTTGGAAGGCATCTCCACCCGGACACCCACGACGTCGAGCTCATTCACACAGGCAACCCTATGGCTCTGGCCCCGGATATGAAAGCGCAGACCCGACGCCGCTGGTCAGCGGGGTGGGGCCGTCACGGACGGGTCCGCAGACCGGCCTGGACCATCGCCGCGTGCAGCCGCACCGCCAGCGTCGCGAGCTCCCGCGCGGTGGCCTCCGCATGGGCCCTGGTCTGCGGGTTGCGGTGCCGGCGCAGCGGCGCCACCACCTGCTCGACGAGGGCGACCTCCCGGTCGGCGGCGGCCTTCATCGCCCGCAGGTGCCGCGGTTCGAGCCCGTACCGGCCGAGCTCCGCGACCAGCCGGGCCACCTGCAGCGCGTCGCCGTCGTACCCGCCGTCCGGCCCGGAGGCGACCAGCCCGTAGGACTCCCACTCGACCAGGTCGCCGTCGCCCGCCCCGGCGGCGGCCAGCAGTTCGGCCCTCCCCAGCCGGACCCCGGACGAGGCCTCGGCGGCGGCGACCAGTTCCCGATCCGCCTCCTCCATCGGCCCGGGCCGGGCGTCGGCGGGCGGCAGCGCGGGCGGCGCCTCCCCCCGCTCCATCGCGTCCAGGTGCTCGCGGATCACCCGCAGCGGCAGGTAGTGGTCGCGCTGCATCCGCAGCACGTACGCCAGCCGCTCGACGTCGGCCGGGCTGAACTTGCGGTACCCCGAGGGCGTGCGCTGCGGCTCGACCAGGCCCTCCGCCTCCAGGAACCTGATCTTGGAGATGGTGACCTCGGGGAACTCGTCGCGCAGGTGGGCCAGCACCGCGCCGATGCTCAGCAGCTCGTCGCCGCGGCGCCGCGCGCCCGCACGCTCCGGCCGGAGCGGCTGCCTGGGGCCCGCGACCACCCCGCGCCCGTCCCGGTCCGTCTGCGGACCGGAGGGCGCGGGCGTGACCGCCCCGAGAGATGAATCGGAGGTATTCGTACTCACTCGGGCTCCTGCCGACGTTGGGTTCAGTACCCCCGGTTGTGACCGGCGAAGAAGACCAGCCGGTACTTCCCGATCTGCACCTCGTCGCCGTTGTTCAGCGGCACCTCGTCGATCCGCTCCCGGTTGACGTAGGTGCCGTTGAGGCTGCCCACGTCCGCGACGCTGAAGCCGGCCGGCGTGCGGCGGAACTCCACGTGCCGCCGCGAGACCGTCACGTCGTCCAGGAAGATGTCGCCCTGCGGGTGGCGGCCCGCGGTGGTGACGTCGGAGTCCAGCAGGAACCGGCTGCCCGAGTTCGGGCCGCGCTGCACGATCAGCAGCGCCGAGCCCGGCGGCAGCGCGTCGATCGCCGCCAGCACCTCGGCCGACAGGGCCGGCGTGGTGCCGGTGCCGGTCGTGGTGTTCGGGTCGTAGGACTCCAGGCCGGAGATCGAGATGGTCGACGTGGTCTCCGCCGGCCCCTCGGGCAGCGCGCCACCGCGCAGCGCCGTGCCGCAGTTGGAACAGAACCGGGCCGCGGCCGGGTTCTGGTTGCCGCACCGCGGGCACGGAGTGGGGCCAGCCATGTTCACAGCCTCCTGGCGCGGCACACCCGACGGGTTGTGCCCGGCGTACGGGTCCGGGGCAAACCCTCCACCAGAGGTTGAGGGTCCTGACGCGAAACCTATGCGCGGGTCGCCGGAGGGGTCAACCGACGCGCCGTAGCCCGCCGGATTCCCCGCGTACTGGGCGCCGCCGTCGCGGTACAGCTGCCGCTCCGCGTACTCCGCCGCCTCGGGGGCGGGACGCATGCCGGGCACGGCCGGCTCGTCGTCGGACCGGCGGTGACGCGCGGTCGGCGCCTCGACGGCCGCGTCGCGGCCCTTGTTACGACCGAACAACTTAGAGAAGAAACTCACGGGCGAATCCCCTTGCGTGTGACAGACCCGCCCGCGGGGCAGGGTGAGAACCTCGGACAGGCTGCGGGCCCGGTCGCGGATCGAGCCGGCTGGAGTGGTACTCCGACGGTTGGTGCGGCGGTTCTTGCTCCGTTGCGTGCTGGTATGAACCAGTCTCGCCCACGCCACGACGGCGCCCCGCACCGGGTGCCGCCCGCACGTGACGGGCCGTTCGCCAGGCGCCCCGTCACTTCGAAGCCGGCTTGGCGTACTGCGGCGTCCTCAAGTCGACGATCGCGTCGACGACGACCTTCTGCGGAGTGGTGATCGTCGCCCGTGCCTGGTGGCTCTCCAGCGTGCGGACGACACCTCCCGGGATGTTCAGCGCGGGCGTCAGGTCCTGCGGGTTCCCCACGACCGTGAAGCGGTACGGCTGCGAGACCTTCTTGCCGTCGATCTGCACACCGCCGCCCGTCACGTCCGTGAAGTTGGTGTTGACCACCACGCGAACATCGTTGATCTGAATCGCCTCCGCCCCCGCCGCCCGGAGTTCCTGCAGGGTGTCCAGCAGCATATCTGCCTTCACCTGCCCTTGGGGATCATCGACAGTGAGTACGATGCCCGGACCTGTGGCTTTGACGGTGCCGGCGAGCACGCCGAGCTCCGTCTCCTTCTTCCTGGTCTGCTCCTGGGCCTCCTTGGCCTGGTTGGAGCTGTTCTCCAACTTGCCCAAGGACTGTTCAAGCTCCGCCTTCTCCTGCTGGAGACGCTGCTGACGGCTGTCCAGTTCGTCGAGGATCCGAACCAGGTCCTCCTGACGGGCGCCGCGCAGCTGGTTGTGGTGGTCGTTGGTCGAGCGCACCTGGATCGCCAGCGCCAGGCCGAGCGAGAAGAGCAGCAGCGCCACCACGAGCTGCCCGCGGGACAGCCGCGGCGGCCACATCGCGGCCTTCAGGCGCCGCCGCCCGGCGCTCCGGTCGGTCGCCTCGGCAACGGGCCCGGCCGCTGCCGGCTCGGACTCCGGCTCCGGCTCCGGCTCCAGCTCGGCCGCGGACTCGACCGAAGCCTTCGCGGCCGCTTCCGCGACGGGCTCGGGAGCCCGCTCCGGTTCCTGCTTCGCCTCGGGCTCCGACGCCTCCTCGACAGGCGCCTCCTCGACAGGCGCCGCCTCACGCTCGACCTCGGACGGCTCGGCGACGGCCGCCCCGGCCTCCTGCGCGACCGGCTCCTGCGCAACGGCCTTCTCCTCGGCCGGCTTCTTCTCGGCCGGCTTCACGTCGGCCGCCTTCTTCTCGGCGGCCGCCGCGACACCAGCGACGCGCTCCTCGTTCTCTTCCGCCGCCGGGCCGCGGCCCGGCTCAGGCACGGAAGACATGACGCCGGATCGCCGCCGCGTTGGAGAAGATGCGGATGCCGAGGACGACGACCACACCCGTGGACAGCTGCGAGCCGACACCCAGCTGGTCGCCGAGGAAGACGATCAGCGCCGCGACGACCACGTTCGACAGGAACGACACGATGAACACCTTGTCGTCGAAGATCCCGTCCAGCATCGCCCGCACACCGCCGAACACCGCGTCGAGCGCCGCCACCACCGCGATCGGCAGGTACGGCACGACGGCGTCCGGCACCTCGGGCTGGGCGAAGAGCCCGACGACCACCCCGATCACGAGACCCAGTACGGCAATCACGGTCTAGCTGCTCCTGTCGCTGTCGTGGTCTTCGTGGTCCCGCCCGTCGGGCGCCGTTTCGAGCTCGGATTCGCACCGGCGGCGGACGGTGAAACGGACGCGCTCGGGCTCTCGGAGGTTCCGCCCGTGGCCGACGGAGTCGGGCTCGGGCTCGGCGCGGCCGACGGCGTCGCCGTCGGCGAGGGTTCGGCGGTCACCGGCTGCGCCGTCCGCAGCGTCACGCCCACCGCCGCCGGCAGCGTCATGCTCTTCTGCGTCGAGAGCGTCGACTTGATCCCGTACTTCTCCTGGAGCAGCCGCAGGTACTCCCCGGCCATGTCCTTCTCGAAGGCGCCGAGGAGCTTCGGCCCGTCCCCGATCGCCTGAATGGTGTACGGCGGCACCAGCGGCCGGTTGTCCACCAGCACGGCCTCGCCCGCGGCCCGGATCGCCGACAGCGCCGTCAGCCGCTGCCCGTTGATCGAGACGGCCTCCGCGCCGTTCCCCCAGAGCCCGTTCACGACGAGCTGGAGGTCGCGGTCCCGCAGCCGGCCGCTGTTGGAGAAGCCCTGCCCGGCCCGCGGGTCCACATTGCCCCCGCTGCCCGTCCCGGCGGCGTCCTCCAGCACGAGCTTCATGCCCGGCCCGGTGACCTCGCCCAGCCCCACGAGGCCGGTCAGCGAGTCCGCACCGTCGTCGCCTGCGGGGAGCGCCTGGCGCTGCGCGCTGTCCACCTTCTGCCTGAGGTCCTGGACCTGCTGCTGGAGGTGGTCGGCGGCGGTGTTGCTGTCGTTGACCCGGTGGATCAGCGCGTCCCGCTCCTTGGCGAGCGTCGGCTCCGCCTCGTGCGCGTTCACCGCGCCGATCGTCAGCACCGTCCCCACCAGCGCCAGCCCCGCGCCCAGCGTGACCAGCCCCCGGAGCGTCACGGGTATCCGGCTGTCGCGGTCACCGCCCCGCGCCGCGGCCGCTTCCGCGTAGCCCTCGTCGAGGCTGTGGTCCATCACGCTGGTCAGCAGGGACATCGAGGCGTCCGGACGGTTGTACCGCCCGTTGCTGGCACTCGGCGTCGCTGGCATGCGGACCATCGTCCCATGTCGGCGAAGGCCCTCGTGCACAGCCCCTGACCTGCGCACACGACATAGAGGAGCGGACCACCCCAAACATCGCGAAACGGACAGCGGGGGCGTGCGAACCATCCGCACGCCCCCGCTGTGGCATCGCCTAACGCCCGGCGCCGTCGACCACCGCCGCCCACTCGTCGAGCAGCGCCTCGGTGGCCTCGTCGTTCGGGCCCTCCGCCCACAGGTGGGTGACGGCCTCCGCCGGGTCCGGCAGCACCAGCGTCCAACGCCCGTCCGCCTCGACCACGCGCACGCCGTCCGTCGTGTCCAGCCGCCGGCTGCCCGCGGCCTCGACGACCGAGCGCATCACCATGCCCTTGGCCGCCCACGGGGTCGCGATGTCCCGCCGCCGGATGTGCGCCTGCGGGATCCGCGCGTCGATCTGGCTCAGGGTGAGCTGCGTGCGCGCCACCAGCCCGACCAGCCGGACGAACGCCGCGGCACCGTCCAGCACGCCGCTGAACTCCGGCACGACGAAACCGCCGCGCCCGTCCCCGCCGAACACCGTGCCCTCGGCCGACGCCGCCTTCGCGAGGTCGTCCGGCGTCGTCGTGGTCCAGATGACCTGGGTGCCGTGGTACGCGGCCACCTGCTCCGCGATCCGGGTCGTCGTCACGGGCAGCGCCACCTGCCCGCTGCGCCGCTCGGCGGCGACCAGGTCCAGCAGCACCAGCAGCGCCCGGTCGTCGTCGATCACGCGCCCCAGCTCGTCGACGAACGCGACGCGCTCGCCGACCGGGTCGAAGCGGACCCCGAACGCCGCCCGGGACGACGCCACCAGCTCGCCGAGCCTGGCCAGCCCGGCCCGCCGCGTCTCCGCGTCCTCCGTCGGCCGCGCCTCGTCGAGCCCGCCGGAGACGGTGAGGGCCTCGACCCCGAGCCGGCCGAGGATGCTCGGCAGGACGAGCCCCGCACTGCCGTGCGCGGTGTCCACGACCACCTTCAGCCCGGCCTCGCGGACCCCCGTCGTGTCGACGGCCCGCAGCAGGTTGCCCGCGTAGGAGTCGAAGACACTGGACGGGAAGGTCAGGTCCCCGATCTCACCGGGGAACGCCCGCCGGAACTCCTGGCGCGCGTAGACGCGGTCCAGCTTGCGCTGTCCGGCCTGGGAGAGGTCGGCCCCGCGCTCGTCGAAGAAGAGGATGTCCAGCGAGTCCGGCACCCCGGGCGTGGTCCGCAGGAAGATCCCGCCCGCGCTCCCGCGCGCCGTGTGCTGCCGGGCGACCGGCATGGGCACGTTCTCCAGGTCGCGGACGTCGATCGCGGACGTCTGGAGCGCCGAGATCATCGCCCGTTTGAGCGCACGCGCACCACGCGAGTGGTCACGCGCAATGGTGACGGTGGCCCCCTTCTTCAGGGTCGTGGCGTAGGCGCCGGCCAGCCGGACGGCGAGCTCCGGGGTGATCTCGACGTTGAGGATCCCCGACACACCGCGCACGCCGAACAGGTGCTCCTGCCCGCGGGACTCCCAGATGACCGAGGTGTTGACGACGGCGCCGGCCTCGATCGTCTTGAACGGATAGACCCGGACGTTGGCCCCGATGATCGACTCCTCGCCGATCAGGCACTCGTCCCCGATCACCGAGCCGTCCTCGATCCGCGCGGCCCGCATCACGTCCGTGTTCTTGCCGACCACACAGCCGCGGAGGTTGCTCTGCGGCCCGATGTAGACGTTGTCGTGGACGACGGCGCGGTGCAGGAAGGCGCCCCGTTTCACGACCACGTTGCTGCCGAGCACGGTGTGCTCGCGGATCTCGACGCCGGCCTCGACCTTGGCGTAGTCCCCGATGTAGAGCGGCCCGCGCAGCACCGCCTCCGGGTCCACCTCGGCACCCTCGGCCACCCACACGCCCGGCGAGATCTCGAACCCGTCGATCTCTACATCGACCTTGCCCTCCAGGACGTCCGCCTGGGCCTTGCCGTAGCTCTCGTGCGTGCCCACGTCCTCCCAGTAGCCCTCGGCGACGTATCCGTAGACCCGCTTGCCCTCCTTCAGCAGTTGCGGGAACACGTCGCTCGACCAGTCCACGGACTCCCCCGCGGCGACGTAGTCGAAGACCTCTGGCTCCATCACGTAGATACCGGTGTTCACCGTGTCCGAGAAGACCTGCCCCCAGGTGGGCTTCTCCAGGAAGCGCTCGACCCGTCCGTCGTCGTCGGTGATCGTGATACCGAACTCCAGCGGATTGGGCACCCTGGTGAGACAGACGGTGACCAGAGCGTCCTTGCTCCGGTGAAAGTCGATCAATTCGGAGAGGTTGAAGTCGGTCAGCGCGTCACCGGAGATCACCAGAAAGGAGTCGTCCTTCAACGCGTCCTCGGCGTTCTTCACACTCCCCGCAGTGCCGAGTGGCGTCTCCTCGTGGGCATAGGTGAGGTGCATGCCCAGTTCCTCACCGTCACCGAAGTAGTTCTTGACCAGTGACGCCAGGAACTGCACGGTGACGACGGTGTCGGAGAGGCCGTGCCGCTTCAGCAGCCGAAGCACGTGCTCCATGATCGGCCTATTGGCCACCGGAAGCAGCGGTTTCGGCATGCTGGAGGTCATCGGGCGGAGTCGGGTGCCTTCGCCCCCTGCCATTACAACGGCTTTCATTACGGGTGCGTCCTCCTTCGCGGTGCTGGACCTGCAGGCCCATCAAACCGTTCCAGAGGGTCATCTACCCGGAAGGCATCGTCCGACGCACCGGGGCGCCGTGGCACTTCTCTCAGATCACGTCTCAGACTGTGGACGCGGAGCCCTTCGCGCTCGCCCGCACGATCTGCCGCGCCTGAACGGCGTAAAGAATACCGGCCCACCAGTACAGCGCCGTCCCCCACCAGATGAAGGCCCAGCTCACCACCTCGGCCGGCCGCGCGATCCAGCTGTCCCCGTTACCGAGGAGGAGGAGCGGAAACGCGTACATCAGATTGAAGGTCGCGGCCTTCCCCAGGAAACTCACCTGGAGCGGCCCGTATCCGTGCCGGTTGAGAATGGGCAGGAGCGCGGCGATAAAGACCTCACGGGCCAGCAGGATGCCCGTCACCCACAGCGGCAGAATCCCACGCCACGTCAAACCGACCAGGGTGGACAGCACATAGAGCCGGTCCGCCAGCGGATCGAGCAACTGCCCCACCCGGCTGACCTGCCCCCACCGCCGGGCGAGCTTTCCGTCCAGGTAGTCACTGACCCCGCTCAGCGCCAGGATGAGCAGCGCCCAAAGGTCGTTGTTCGGCCCGCCGAACTTCGGCCAGAGAATGAGCCAGAGGAAGAGCGGAACACCCACCAGCCGGCCCATGCTCAGCAAGTTGGGGATGGTGAGGACGCGATCGGTCTGGACCCGCGTCTCCTGGACCTCCACCCGGGGGCCTCCTGTACCGTGCGATGACAATGCACAATGACCTTACAACAGAGAAGCCCCCGACCGGTTACCGGCGGGGGCTTCTCTTGAATGATTGTTCGGCGGCGTCCTACTCTCCCACAGGGTCCCCCCTGCAGTACCATCGGCGCTGTGAGGCTTAGCTTCCGGGTTCGGAATGT
>NZ_JBHWGD010000150.1:0-9593 GCF_042733235.1 Kitasatospora sp. NPDC059722 | reverse complement strand
TCACCCCGGCCGACGGCGACCGGCGCCCCGCGCACCGCCGCTGACAACACGGCGGGCAGGGTGTGGCCGCCCAGCGCCCCGGGGGAGCCGGCGGCCGGATCGATCGCGTAGTCATCGCTGTGGACGGACACCTTCGCTCCTGACGGGTCGCTGGGCGGCTGCGGCGGCCGTCCCCAGCCTGAATTGCGGAGGGGGCTCTCAGCCCGAGACGGCCGGGAAGGCCCTGGACGGCCGGCGCCGGCGCGCGGAGGCCGGCGGGTTCTGCAGCGGGAGCGCGGTGTCCAGCAGCGCGAGCAGCGGCCGGGCCTTGACCACCGTCTCGTCGAACTCGCCCTCGGCGTCGGACAGCGCGATGATCGCCCCGCCGACCCCGTAGCGCAGCCGCCCGCCGCTGAGCACGGCGGTGCGGATCACGATGCTCAGGTCGGCGGCGCCGCTGAGCGAGAAGTAGCCGATCGCGCCCGAGTAGATGCCGCGCGGCCCGTTCTCCAGCCGGTCGATGATCTGCATCGTGCGCAGCTTGGGCGTGCCCGTCATCGAGCCGCCGGGGAACGCCGACCGGACGCCGTCGACGGCGCTGCACTCCGGGCGCAGCCGGGCCCGCACGGTGCTGACGAGCTGGTGCACGGTGGCGTACGTCTCGACGTTGAACAGCGGGTCGGCGACGACGGAGCCGGTCCGGGCGCAGCGCCCGAGGTCGTGCCGCACGAGGTCGACGACCATGAGGTTCTCGGCCCGGTCCTTCTCGCTGGTGGCGAGGTCGGCGACGAGCAGGGAGTCCTCCTCGCGGGTGGCGCCGCGCGGCCGGGTGCCCTTGATGGGCTTGGACTCCATGAGGCCGTCCGGGCCGATCCGCAGGAAGCGCTCGGGGGAGGAGCTGAGTACGGCGAGGTCGCCGAAGGAGAGGAAGGCGGCGAACGGGGCCGGGCTGATCCGCCGCAGGGCGCGGTAGGCCTGCCAGGGGTCGAGGTCGGTGGGGGCGTCGATCATGTTGGTGAGGCAGACCTCGTAGGTCTCGCCGGCCGCGATCTCGTCCTGGCACGCGTCGATGAGCTTGAGGTAGGCGTCGCGGGGGTGGCGCAGCCGCAGCCGGGAGTCCTCGCCGGGCGGGGTGTGCGCGGGCGGGTCGGTGCGCGGGGCGGGCCCGGTGAGCAGGGCGGCGGTCTCGTCCAGCCAGGCGAGGGCGGCGTCGTCCCGGCCGTCCTCGGCGAGGGCGAGCAGGTGGGCGGCGCCGGTGTGGTGGTCGACGACGACGGCGCGGTCGGTGAAGACCATGACGGCGTCCGGGTCGGGCGAGCGGTGGGCGCGGTCGCCGCCGCACTCGGCCTTGAGCTCGTAGCCGAGGCAGCCGACCCATCCGAGCGCGAAGTCGAACGGCAGCTCGGGCACGTCGACGTCCAGCGTGCGCAGGTCCTCGTCGAGCCAGGCCAGGAACTCGCCCTCGATCACCTGCGCGGTGTCGCCGGCGGTGACCGTGACGGTGCCGCGCTGGACGTCGGCGGTGGCGACGCGGGCGAGCGGCCCGGCGGCGTTGCCCATCGCGGAGACGTGCCCGAGGCGGCCGCCGGGCAGGCTGCTGTCGAGCCAGAACGGGTGGCTGCCGCCGCGGAACACGCGGTCGAAGACGGTCTCGGCGTCCCACCCGGTCCCGACCTGCCGGGTCAGGACCGCGAGCCGGCGCGCGGGCGGCCGGGGCGCGGCGCTTACGGTGGCGGAGGCTTGTGGCGCGGAGGGTCGCGGTGCGGCGGCGGTGCGGCGGCGGCGTCCGTGCTGCTCGGTGAGGTCGCGGAAGTTGGACAGCAGCCGCTTGCCCGCCTCGGTGCCGATCGACTCGGGGTGGAACTGCACGCCCCACATGGGGAGTTCGCGGTGGCGCAGCGCCATCACCACGCCGTCGTCGGTGGCCCACGCGATCGGTTCGAGGGCGGGGGCCAGCGAGGTGACCGCGAGCGAGTGGTAGCGGACGACCTCCAGCGGGTTCGGCAGGTGGTGGAAGAGCCCGGTGCCGGTGTGGCGCACGGCCGACGTACGGCCGTGCCGGGGCGTGGGCGCCCGGCCCACGGTGGCGCCGTGCGCGAGGGCGAGGCCCTGGTGGCCGAGGCAGACGCCGAGGACGGGCAGCCGGCCCTCGCGGGCTATGCCCGCGCAGTGGCCGAAGTCCGCGGGGTTGTGCGGAGTGCCCGGCCCCGGTGAGAGCACGACGTTGTCGAACGCGTCGAGCAGTTCGGGCCGGAACGCCGGGTCGTCGTTGCTGATGACCTCAGGATCGCGGCCGTTGGCCTCGGCGAGGTAGTGGAAGAGGTTGTAGGTGAAGGAGTCGTAGTTGTCGACCAGGAGTGTGCGCATCAGGGGTCCTTGTCCGGGCCGGCGGTCCGTCAGCGGAGCGCGGCGAGTTCGGCGGAGATCTCCCGGAGCACCGCCGCCTGCTGGTCGGCGAGGAAGAAGTGACCGCCGGGCAGGACCTGGAGGCGGAAGTCACCGGCGGTGTGGGCCTGCCAGGCGCGGGCCTCGGCGATGGTGGTGCGCGGGTCGGCGTCGCCGGTGAGGGCGACGACCGGGCAGCCGAGCACGCGGTCGGTCCCGCACGTGTAGCGCTCGATGGCGCGGTAGTCGGCGCGGATCGCGGGCATCGCCATCCGCAGGATCTCCTCGTCCCCGAGCAGTTGGGCGTTGGTGCCGTTGAGCAGTTTGAGCTCGGCGATGACGCCGTCGTCGTCCCGCCGGTGCACCGTCTCGGTGCGGGTGGTGGACGGCGCGCGGCGGCCGGAGGCGATGACCGCCCCGGGCGCGTGGGTGCCCTTGTGCTCCAGCCGCCACGCGGTCTCGAACGCGAGGACGGCGCCCATGCTGTGGCCGAAGTACACGGTGGGCCGGTCGTCCAGGGTGAGCAGTTCCTCGGTGATCCGGTCGGCGAGGGTCGCGATGTCCTCGACGCAGGGCTCCAGGCGGCGGTCCTGCCGGCCGGGGTACTGCAGGGCGATCACCTCGGCCTCGGCGGACAGGGCCGCGGAGACGGGGTGGAAGAAGCTCGCGGAGCCGCCGGCGTGCGGGAAGCACACCAGGCGCACGGCGCGGCCCTCGCCCGGGTGGAAGCGGCGCAGCCACAGCGTGCTCGCGGTGCCGGGACTGGTCATGGGGGTCGGTCCTCTCTTTTCGGGCCCTGGACGGGCCCGGCCTCGCGGGGATCAGCCCCGGTGGACGGTGATGGCGCCGGACGGGCAGAGCGTGGCGGCGGTGTCGACCGCGTCGCGGTCCTCGGGGGCCACGGCGGGGTCGTGGAGCTCGACCACGCCGTCGTCGTCCTGGTCGAACACGGCCGGGGCGTTGAGCACGCACTGGCCCGCGCCGACGCAGCGGTCGGTGTCGACGGTGATGCGCATGAACGTCTTCTCCTGAAACGGTCGGGCGGGACGGGTGCTACCAGCGGACGGGCAGCGCGTGCAGGCCGCACAGCACGCCGTCGTACTTGAGTGGCAGGTCCTCGACGGGCACCGCGAGGCGCAGGCCGGGGATGCGCTCGAAGAGCCGGCGGTAGGCGATCTCCATCTCGATCCGGACCAGGTTCTGGCCCAGGCACTGGTGGACGCCGTAGCCGAACGCGACGTGGTGGCGCTCGGTGCGGGCCGGGTCGAACGCGTGCGGGCAGGAGAAGGCCTTCTCGTCGTGGTTGGCGGCGGCCACCAGCGGCACGATTCCCTCGCCGGCCCGCACCAGCTGCCCGGAGATCTCGACGTCCTCGACCGCGACCCGCAGCGAGACCAGGTCGGCCACCGAGTGGAAGCGCAGCGTCTCCTCGACCACCCGGTCGTCGCCGATCCACTCGGGATGCTGGAGGAGCGTCACCACGCCGAGCGCGATGTTGTTGGCCGTCGTCTCGTGCCCGGCGATGAGCAGGAGCATCAGCACGCCGGACATCTCGTGGGGCTCGATCGCGCCGGTGGCCAGCAGCCGGCTGATCAGGTCGTCGCCGGGCCACTTCTGCTTGATCGCCACCAACCGGTTGATGTAGCGCAGCAGTTCGCGCGAGGCGGTGTCGCGCTGCTGGTCGGTGGAGGCCTGGATCGCGACCAGGGTGCGGGTGCGGGACTCGAAGAAGTCCCGGTCCACCGGCGGCACGCCGAGCAGCGAGGAGATGACGAGCGAGGGGACGGGCAGCGCGAAGTCGGCCACCAGGTCGGCCTCGTCGCCGGCCGCCAGCATCGCGTCGATGCACCGGTCGACGGTCTGCTCGACCGCCGGCCGCAGCTCCCGCACCCGCCGGACAGTGAACTCCGGGATGAGCGCCTTGCGGAAGCGGTCGTGCTCGGGCGAGTCGAGGCCGACGAACCAGCCCGGGATCTGCTCCTGGCGGGGCACGCCCATCGTCTCGCTGACGTTGGGGAAGCCGGGGTGGTCCGGGTTGGAGCTGATCTTCTTGTTGGTGAGGACGGAGCGCACGTCCTCGTGCCGGGTGACCAGCCAGACCTTGCGGCCGTTCGGCAGGTAGGAGACCACCAGGCCCTGCCGGTCCCGGTAGTCCTGGTAGCGCGGCGGGGGGAAGGACTCGCCGGGCACGCGCAGCGGGAAGTCGACCACCGGCGGTTCGGCGCCCGTCGTGCCGCCGGACGTCACGTCGTCGGTGGGCACAGTATCGGGAGGCACAGTGTCCGGAGGTACCGTGCCGGGTGTCGCAGTGTCGGGCGTCATGGGTTCGGGTCTCCTCCGGCGGGCCGGTTCAGGACGCGCCGTAGAACGCGCGGACCGCGCCGATCACGCGGTCCTGGTCGGCGGGGGTCAGGTCGGTGTAGGTGGGCAGGTAGAGGCCGTCGGCGGCGAAGCGGGCCGCGTTGAGGCCGGGCCAGGCCGGGTCGAGGTAGCCGGGCTGACGGCTCATCGGCTGGAAGAACAGCCGGGTCTCGATCCCCTCGGCGGCGAGGAAGTCGCGCAGCTCGGCGCGGCGTTCGGCCCGCACGTCGTACATCCACAGCACGTCGCGGGGCGGCATGAGGGTGATCCCGGGGACGTCCTTGAGGCCCTGGTCGTAGCGCTGCTCGATCTCGCGGCGGGTGGCGAGGATCGCGTCGAGGCGCTCGGTCTGGGCGAGGGCGACGGCGGCCTGCATGGCCGTCATGCGGAAGTTGTAGGCGAGCTTCTTGTGGACGAAGCTGTGGTCGGTGGTGAAGGCCATGGCGCGCAGGTGGTCCAGCTGGGCAGCCAGGCGGGGGTCGTCGGTGAGGCAGATGCCGCCCTCGCCGGCCGTGATGATCTTGTTGGCGAACAGCGAGAAGCACGCGATGTCGCCGGTGGGGCGGATGCCGTGGGCCTCGGCCGAGTCCTCGACGACGCGCAGGTTGTACTGGTGCGCGATGTCCATGACGGCCGCCATGTCGCAGCGCCGGCCGTAGACGTGCACCGGCATGATCGCCTTGGTGCGCGGGGTGATCTTCTCCTCGATCCGCGCGACGTCGATGTTCAGGTCGTCCGCGCAGTCGACGAACACCGGGGTCGCGCCGGTGTAGGTGACGGCCCAGGCGGTGGCGATCATCGTGAACTCGGGGACGATCACCTCGTCGCCGGGGCCCACGCCGAGGGCGCGCAGCGCCAGGGTGAGCGCCGCGGTGCCGGAGGAACAGGCCACGCCGTGGGCGGAGCCGTTGTAGTCGGCGAAGGCCCGCTCGAAGCGCCGGACGTACGGGCCCTGGGAGGAGATCCAGCCGTCGCCGATCGTGCTCGTGACGTACTCCAGCTCGCGCCCGTCCAGGCTGGGCCGGGACACGGGGATGGTGAAGGGCATGAAAGGGTCCTCGCTCGGTGCGTTGGTCGAAGGGGGTGTCGCCGGGGGGGAAGGGTCAGGCGAGGGCGGGCAGGGCGAGCAGCAGGTCGGCCGCGGTGGTGCGGCCGCCGGCGGCGCGCTGCAGGGCGCCGATGCGCTCGGCGCGCTCGCGGAAGGAGCCGTCGCCGAGGACGCGGGTGAGCTTGTCGACGACGTCGGCCGGGTCGATGTCCTGCGGCCGGTCCAGGGTCAGGCTGATCCCGAAGTCCCGGCCGCGCACGGCCTGGTCGTAGCAGTCCACCCACAGCGGGCGCACCACCAGCGGCTTGCCGAAGTACACGCCCTCGTGGAAGCCGTTGCCGCCGCCGTGGGTGAAGAACACCCCGACCTTGGGGTGGGCCAGCACGTCCAGCTGCGACGGCAGCCAGCTCTCGATCCGCAGGTTGTCCGGGAGTTGCTCCTTCGGCGGCAGCAGGTGCTGCTGCTCGGCGGGCAGCCGCCACAGCACCTGGTGGCGCCCGTCCAGGCGGCGCGCCACCTCGACGAGCGCGGCCACCTGGGGCCGGGTCAGCCGGGTGATGGTGCCGAAGCCCATGTAGACCACCGAGGACTGCGCGTCGAGCCAGTCCATGACGCCGGTGTCGTCCGCGGCCCGCGTGGACTCCGGCAGCGGCGGCACCATCGCCCCGACCAGCTTGACCTTCCCCGGCATCTCGAACGGGTAGTCGAGCTCCCGCACGGAATTGCACAGCACCATTTCGGCCCGGTCGATCCGGGTCATCGGGCTGGGCTTGGGAAGCCCGAGTTCCTTGCGCAGCCGGGCGTCCTCGGAAAGCACCTTCCCCATGGCCGGGTTGAAGAAGAGCGCGAGCGTGCGCAGCTTGAACAGCCGGTTGGCCAGGCGCTGGCCGAAACCCATCGGGTACGGCAGGCCGGAATGCGGGACGGGGAAATCCTTGGGCGTGTACGAGCTGCCGAATGGGCTGTGCGAGGTGAGTACATTGCTCGGCAGGAACGGTACGCTGAGCACGAACGGAATGCCCCGGGTCAGGGCGAGGTCGACGGCGAAGGAGCTGACGCAGTCGATGACCATCAGGGCCGGATTGCACTTGTCCACCACGGCCGCGAGCCGACGGTATTTCTCGGCCTGCAGATCGGGCCGGTAGGACTGGTGGATGACGGCCCGGTGGGCGCGGAAGCGGTCCGGCTGGGTCACCTCGCGGTAGACCTCGTCGCTCCAGCTGACGGCCGACAGCTCGGAGAACACCTCACCGAGCGAGGCGAACTCCACCGCCGACCCGTCGGCGAGGGCCAGCACGTCGGCGCGCCGGGGCTCGTCGGTGGCGAACCAGAGGTCCGGCACGCCCCGGCGGGCCAGCTCACCGGCCAGCACCAGCAGCGGGTTGAGCAGTCCGCTCTCCGGCAGGCTGACGAACAGGATCGGACGCTGCGGGGCGGTCATCGGACTCCCTCGGGGCGGGACGGCTGGGGGTGCACCCCACCTTGGTCTCACGCCCCGCGCCGGGAATTCCTTAGTCCTGGCCGGGGCCGGCCCGGGGCCGGGGCCGATCGTCCTGGTGTGCGCGGGTTTGGACCGCGGCCCGGCGGTAAAGACAAACCAACGGGAGGTTCAACATTCCTTGGGGGATCCGGCCGCGCGCCGCGACGGGGAGGGCGGCCACCGGCCCGGACGGCGCGACGGCCTCGCGGCGGGGTCGCGACGGCCGGAAATCGTTCGGGCACCCGTGCTGTTCTTGACGGGTCCCATACATATTTGATCGTATGACCCGGGGTACTGTTGCACCTGTCAACCGCAATTGTCCTGCGGTCCGGGCGTGGTGTCGGAATAGCGGAATCGTCCGCGCTTGGGGGGTGAAGGTTCCGTGCTGCCTACGGCAGGAATTCCCGACCAGGGGAACATTCTCGGTCGCGCAGGTGAACTGGCGACGCTTTCCGGACACGCAGGGGCCGGCCGCCGCGGGAACGCCGGCTGCGTCGTCCTCACCGGCCCGGCCGGAATCGGGAAAACCCGGCTGCTCGCGGAGCTGCGGGCGGAATCCGCCCGGCACGGCGCGCTCGTCCTGCACGGCGAACGGCCGGACGGCACGGGCTACTCGGGCCTGCGCGCCCTCTTCGCCGAGAGCGGCGTGACACCGGACGCGACATCAGGCGCGACATCACCGGACGCGGCATCAGGCGTGACATCAGGTGACGAGGCATCGGGCGGCGCGGCACTGGCCGCACACCTGCCCCGGCCGCGGCACACGCGCTCCTTCGACCCCGCGGAGGCCTGCCCCGTCTTCCACGCCCTCTACCGCGCCGCGGCCCGCCTCATGACGGACCGTCCGCTCGTCCTCGCCCTCGACGACGCCGAGGCCTGCGACGAACACACCCTGCGCTGGCTGGACTTCCTGCTCCGGCGCTCCGCAGGACTCCCGCTGCTCGTCGCCCTCTCCCGCCGCGACGGCGCCCGCCCGGCCGCCCCCGCGGCCTGGCTCGACCTCACCGCGGACCCGTTCGTCAGCCCACTGCCGCTCGCCCCGCTCGACCGCGCCGCCGTCGCCGGGCTCGTCGGCCGGTGGTCGCCCGCCCCGGTCGAACCCGCCTTCGTCGACCGCCTCGCCGAGGTGTGCGGCGGCAACCCGCGCACCACGCTCCACGTCCTCGACGAACTGGGCGCCCTCGGCCACGGACCGGACGGCGTCGGCGCCGACCGCGTCGCCGAACTCGGCGCCCGCACCCTCGCCCGCGCCGTGCGCGCCGCACTCGACGCCGCACCCGCGACCGTCCGCGCCGCCGCGGCCGCCGTCGCGGTGCTCGGCACCGCCCGCACCGACCTCGTCGCCGCCCTCGCCGGCGTCCCCGGCCCCCGCGCCGACGAGACCGTCGCGATGCTCGGGGAATGCGGCGCGCTCACCGCCGGCGGCGACGTCCACCCGGCCGCGCGCACCGCCCTCCTCGCCCCCGGCGACGGCCGCCGGACCGCCGAACTGCACGCCAGGGCCGCCCTGTTGCTCAGCGACGCGGGCCGCCCGGCCGAACAGGTCGCCCGGCACCTGATGGAGGTCCCCGGCATCCCGCAGCCGTGGATGGCCGCCGTCCTGTGCGACGCCGCCACCGCCGCCGAGCAGCGCGGCGCCTTCGCCCTCGCCGCCGGCTACCTGCACCGCGCCCTGGACACCACCCCCGAGGACGACCGGCTGCGCCTGCGCCTGGCCGTCGCCCTCGCCCAGACCGACCCGCTCGCCGCCGTCCCGATGTTCCGCGCCGCCCTCGCCCTCGCCGCCGACCCCGCCGACCGGGCCCGGATCGCCGTCGAGTGCGCCATGGCCTGCCTCGCCGTGCCGCTCGCGCCGACCCACCGCGCCGAACTCGCCGAGGCCCTCGAACGCGCCCTCGACGGACCGGACGGCGACTGGGGCCCCCGCCTGCGCTGGCAGGTCCGCACCGCCCTGCTCGTCACCGGCCGCGGCCGGGCGTCGGCCGTCGCCACCGTCCCCGTGCCCCGCGCCACCGCGTTCACCGTGGCCCGCGACGACACCGCCAACGTCCAGGAGCAGGCCCTCGCCGCCCTGCGCGCCGCCCTCGCCGGGCACTCGCGCGAACTCGCCGTCGCGGCCGCCCGCCGGGCCGTCGCCGCCGCCGGTCCGTCCTGCCCCGGCTGGCCGCTGATCACCGCCGCGGCCGCCCTCGCCCTCGCCGACGAGACGGACGCCGCGACCGCCGCCCTCGACCGCGCCGTGCGCGGCGCCGGCCCGTGGGTCAACGGCCCGAAGACCAACGCCTGCACCTCGGCCGTGGTCGGCGTGCGGGTCATGCTGTCGCGGTGGCTGACCGCCCC
>NZ_JBHWGD010000149.1:1870-9754 GCF_042733235.1 Kitasatospora sp. NPDC059722 | reverse complement strand
CCACAACCCCCCCCCCCGCGCGCCCCTCTGAGAGCTCGCTCGTCTCCCCCGGCCCCCGCGCCCGCGCCCCCCGCCCCGCGCCAGGTGGCGCCGCCCGGCGAGGGCGATCAGCAGGGCGAGCCCGGCCGCAGCGGCTGGCAGCGCGTAGCCCGTGCCGGGCGGGGCGTGCTCGGCGACCGTCCCGGCGATCGCCGCGCCCGCCGAGATGCCGATCACGATGCCGGACACCGCCACCGCCATGCCCTCGTTCAACTGCCGCTGCGGGAGCAGCTCCTGGACGAGCGTCATGCCCGTCACCATGGTCGGCGCGGTGCCGGTGCCGGCCGCGAACAGTGCGAGCCCGAGCAGGCCGAACCCGGCCCCGCCCAGCCCGGCGGCGAGCGGCAGGAGCAGCAGCGCCGCCATCGTGGCGATCCCGCGCAGGAAGCGCACGCCCGGTGCCGAGCGCGGCGCCAGCAGTCCGAAGAGCAGCCCGGCCACGCAGGATCCGGCCGCCACGAGGGCCAGCAGCCCGCCCGCGACCGGCTTGTGGCCGAGCGCGTCGGCGTACGCGACCGTGGTGATCTCCGTCGAGCCGAACACCGCACCGGTGGCGAGGAAGGTCAGCACGAGGACGCGCAGTCCGGGCGTGCGCAGCGGGGAGCCGTGACGGGGTGCGGCCGGGCTCCCGGCCGCCAGGGGCGGCTCGGTGCGCCGCTGGGCGGCGAACAGCAGGGTGCCGGCGGTGCCGAGCGTCCCGGCGGTGAGCAGCCCCGCCTCGGGCGCGACGGTCGTGCAGAGCAGCATGCCGAGGACCGGCCCGGCCATGAAGCAGAGCTCGTCCAGCGCCTGTTCGAGGGAGTTGGCCACGTGCCGGGCGGCGGGGTCGTTCCGGTGCAGGTGCGCCCAGCGGGCACGGGCCATGCCGCCGAGGTTGGGTGCGGCGGCGCAGGCCGCCCAGCACGCGTAGAGGGTCCAGTCGGGCGCGCCGAGGCGGACGCAGAGCACCAGGCCGAGCAGCGGCACGGCGTTGTACAGCGCCGCCGGGACGGCCACCCGCGCCTGCCCGTGGCGGTCGACCAGCCGGCCGATCAGCGGCATCCCGATCGCGCCGGTGGCGAGCCCGGCCGCCGCGACGGTGCCGGCCAGGCCGTAGGAGCCCCGCCGCTCGGCGATCAGGACCACGAGCGAGACGCCGGTCATCGAGAGCGCGAGCCGGCCGAGCAGCCCGGCCAGCGTGAACGCGGCGGCGCCGGGGGCGGCGAACAGGCGCCGGTACGAGGCGAGGAGGGACGGGCCGGGGGTGGACGCGAAAAGGGCGCGCGAGGCCATGGGGCTCCTGGGGAGTCGTGGGGGATTGCCCCCAGCCTCGCCCGGCGTCCCGTCCGCGGTCCAACACCTGTTCCGTCGCACTCACAACACGGTGTTGTTAATCTGCCGCCATGCCCGTCGATCTGCACCCCCGCCTGCTGCGAGGCTTCGTCGCGACCGCCGAGACGCTCCACTTCGGCCGGGCCGCCGGCCTGCTGCACGTGGTGCAGCAGGCGCTCAGCCGGGACGTCCGCACCCTGGAGCGGCTGCTCGGCGACGCGCTGTTCACCCGCACCACGCGCAGCGTCGAACTCACCCCGGCCGGGCGGAGGTTGCTGCCACAGGCCCGCCAACTCCTCGCCCTGCACGACGAGATCGTCGCGGGCGCCGGCGAACGGCCGCTGCTGCTCGACCTCAACAGCGACGTCACCGGCCCCGACCTGACCGCCGACCGGGTGCTCGCCCGGGCCCGCGCCGCCCGCCCGGAGGGCGAGCTGCTGGCCCGCTTCCACGGCGGCCTCGCGGCGGCCGCCGGCGAGCTGCTCGCCCACCGGCTGGACGTGTCCTTCGGCCGCTTCGCCGGGCTCCCCGCCGCGCTGCGCGGTCAACTCGCCCAGATCCCGGTCCGGTTGGAGCACGTCTCGGTGATGATGGCGGACACCCACCCGCTGGCCGGCCGTCCGGTGCTGCGCCCGGCCGACCTGGCCGGGCACCCCGTGGACATCTGCGCCGGCAACCCGGCCACCACCGAGTGGACCGACCTCGGCGCCCGCCTGCTGCGCGAGCACGGCCTGACGGCGGCCGCCCCGTACGTGCCACCGGTGGGCGTGGACGAGACCGCCCGCTACCTGGCGCGGCACGGCGACGCGATGCTGACCACGGTCGGCGGTCCGCGCATCCCGGGCGCGGTGAACGTGCCGCTGGTCGAGCCGGTGCCGCTCTGCCTGGTCAGCCTGGTACACCGGCCGGGCCTGCGGCACGCCGGCCTGACGGCGCTGGCCGGTGCGGCCTCCGCGCTCGGCGCGGCCGAGGGCTGGCTGCGCCGCCCGCCGGGCAGCTGGCTGCCGTCGCCGGACGCGGCGCTGCTCCCCGGCTGAGGCCTGGTGCGGTCGACCCGGCGCCCCACGGCCGTTGTGCGCGGGAACGACGCACCGCCCCTGCCGTTCGGGGGGCGGCAGGGGCGGTGCGGTTCCGGTCGCGCGGCCGTGGCCGGCGTCCTGGTCAGGCGGCCTTCACGGCGGAGATGTCGAAGCTGAGCTTGACCTTCTCGCCGATCAGCACGCCGCCGGTCTCCAGCGCCGCGTTGTAGGTCAGGCCGAACTCGGTGCGGTCGACGACGGCGGTGCCCTCGAAGCCGACCCGCTCGGCGCCGTAGGCGTCGGTGGCGCTGCCGGTGTAGTCGAGGTCGAGGACGATCGGGCGGGTGGTGCCCTTGATCGTGAGGTCGCCGGTCATCCGGTAGGAGTCGCCGCGCAGGCGCTCGGCGGAGGTGCTGCGGAAGCGGATCTCCGGGTGGGTGTCGACGGCGAAGAAGTCGCCGGTGCGCAGGTGCTCGTCGCGCTGGGCCTGGTTGGTGTCGATGCTGGCGACCTTGATCACCAGTTCGGCGCTGGAGTTGCCGGGGGTGGCGCCGTCGAGGTGCAGCTTGCCGTCGTAGTCGGTGAAGCGGCCCTTGACGTTGGTCACCATCGCGTGGCGCACCGAGAAGCCGACCTCGCTGTGCGTGGTGTCGACCGTCCAGTCGCCGGTCAGGTGGGCGAGGTCCGGCCCGGTCGGGGCCTCGGCGACGGCGGTGGCGGTCGTGGCGGCGGTCTTGGTGCGGTTGAACAGGCCCATGGCTCCTCCTCGGGTTCGAAGCCATTTGTTTAGGCTTCAACTTCTTCCTGGAACCACCATAGACCCGCCTCGTTTAAACTTCAACCACTTCGCCGTGTCGGTGGTCGCGATTACGCTTCCAGGGCGACCCCGGTCAATCCACGAGCAGCTCCGCCACCCCCGAGAGGCCCGCCCATGTTCGCCCTGCACGCGCTCTGGCGCGCGGACGGCAGGCTGGCGCTCTGGGCCGAGGACGCCCGCCGCCACCCCGCGGCCGCGGCCGTGGAGGCGCCCGCGCGGACGGCCCCGCGCGCCCACCCCTACGCCAGTCCGGCCGCCGAGGTGGCCGCCGTGCTCGGCGGGATCGGCCCGGGCCTCGGCTGGCTGGCCGGCCAGGCGTCCGAGCGCTGGGCCACCCTGCTGCTGCCGACCGCCGGCTCCCTGCCCGCGCCGTCCCCCGACCTGCCGGCCACCCCCGTGCGCGGCGCCGCGGTGCTCGCGCCGTGGCGGGTGCCCGCGCTGCTGTTCGACGCCGGAGCGGCGGCCCAGCTGCTGGGCGAGGTCTTCGACCCGCACTGGGCGGTGACCGGCACCGAACTGCCCGGCGTCGGGCGCGTCGACGTCGTCTACGGGCCGTCGCTGCGCTGGCTCACCGGCGTGCACGACCTCGCCTGGCGGACGGTCGGCGGCGGCCGGGTGCTGCCGCAGCTCCTGGCGGACGGCGCCCCGCAGGCCCGCTGGCGCCCGGACCTCACCGCCGACGGCCGCCGGGAGGCTGCCGCCCTCGCCGCCGGCTGCCCGCCGGTGGCCCTGGGGGAGTGGCCGCCCGCCGGTGTCACGGGCGAAGCGCTGGTCGACGCCGCGCTGAGCGCCCTCGTGGACGCCGAGGCGAGGTCCGCCCTCGCCGCCGCGCCCCCGCTCCTGCGCGGCGGCGACGCCCCGACCGGCGCGGCCGAGCAGTGGCTGACGGCCCTCGCCGCCCCGGACGCCTCCTTCGCCGCCGACCCGGGGGACCTGGCCGACCTGCACCGCCGGCTCTCCGCCTGGTGCGCCGCCGCCGAGCCCACCGACCCCGCCCTGCGGCTCTGCTTCCGCCTGCTGGAGCCACTCGGCCCGGACGACGGCGACCCCGAGGGCCGTCCGTCCGACGACGCCTGGCAAGTGGAGTTCCTGCTCCAGGCCGTCGACGAGCCGTCCCTGCTGGTCCGCGCCGCCGACCTGCACGAAGGCGGCGCCGCCCGCGCCGCGCTGGCCCGCAAGGCCTACGACCCGGCCGACGTCCTGGCCGCCGAACTCGCCCGCGCCGCCCACCGCTGGCCGGAGCTGGACGGGCTGCGCCACCGCTCCCGCCCGTCCGCCCTCCCGCTCGACCGCGCCGGGGCCCTGGACTTCCTGCGCACCGCGGCGCCCGCCCTCGCCGAGAGCGGGTTCGGCGTGCTGCTCCCGGCCTGGTGGCGCCGCAAGCCCCGGCTCGGCCTCGCCCTGCGCGTCACCACCCCGCCCGCGCCCGGCTCGCTCGCCGTCACGAGCCAGGTGGACCGGGACGCCGTCGTCGCGTTCCAGTGGCAGGCGGCGCTCGGCCCGGACGGCGATCCGCTCAGCGAGCGGGAGCTCGCTGAACTGGCCGCCGCCAAGCAGGGGTTGGTCCGGGTACGGGGCACCTGGCTGGAGGCCGACCCGGCGCAGATCGCCGCCGCGCTCGCCTTCCTCGACCACCGGCGGGACACCGCCATCGCCACGACGCAGGTGCTGCGGATGGCGCTCGACCCCGAGGCCACCGTCGCCGGCCTGCCGGTCACCGCCGTCCGGGCCGACGGCCCATTGGGCGACCTGCTCGCCGGGCGCACCGCCACCGCCCCGGCCCCCACGCTCCCGCCGGACTTCCGCGCGACCCTCCGCCCGTACCAGGAGCGGGGGTTGGCCTGGCTGCGGGCGATGGCCGGGCTCGGCCTGGGCGCCGTCCTGGCCGACGACATGGGCCTCGGCAAGACCGTGCAGACCCTCGCCCTGCTGGCCGCCGAGCAGGCGGACGGCGCGACGGCCCCCACCCTGCTGGTCTGCCCGATGTCCCTCGTCGGGAACTGGCAGCGCGAGACCGAGCGCTTCGCCCCCGGCCTGCGCACCCACGTCCACCACGGCTCCGGCCGCCTCGGCCCGGACGAACTCGCCGCCGCCGTCGGGGAAGTGGACCTCGTCATCACCACCTACGGACTGGTTCAGCGCGACCTCGCCGCCCTGCGGAAGGTCCGCTGGCGCCGGGTCGTGGCCGACGAGGCCCAGCACGTCAAGAACGCCGGCACCGCCCAGGCCCGCGCGATCCGCGCCCTGCCGGTCGCCGTGCACCGGATCGCCCTCACCGGCACCCCGGTGGAGAACCGGCTGTCCGAGCTGCACGCCGTCCTGGACTTCGCCAACCCCGGGCTGCTCGGCCCGGCCGAGCGCTTCAAGGAGCGCTACGCGATCCCCGTCGAACTGCACCGCAGCCCCGACCGCACCGCCGAACTCCGGCGCCGCACCAGCCCGTTCGTCCTGCGCCGGCTCAAGACCGACCCGGCGGTGGCGGCCGACCTGCCCGCCAAGCAGGAGATGACCGTCTGGTGCAACCTCACCGCCGAGCAGGCCGGCCTCTACCAGGCGGTGGTGGCCGACCTGCTGCGCCGGGTCGAGGGCATCCGGGGCGTGGAGCGCCGCGGCACGGTGCTCGCCGCGATCGGCAAGCTCAAGCAGGTGTGCAACCACCCGGCCCAACTGCTGCACGACGGTTCGGCGTTGGGCGGGCGCTCGGGCAAGGTCGCCCGGCTGGCCGAGCTCCTCGAAGAGGCCCTCGCCGAGGGCGACCGCACCCTGGTCTTCACCCAGTACGCCGAGTTCGGCGCGATGCTCCGCCCGTACCTGGCCCGGCGACTCGGCGAGGAGGTGCTCTACCTGCACGGCGGACTCTCCCGGGCCCGCCGCGAGGAGCTCGTCGAACGCTTCCAATCCCCGGACGGGCCACGGGTGTTCATCCTCTCCCTACGGGCCGGCGGCACCGGGCTCAACCTGACCGCCGCCAATCAGGTGATCCACCTCGACCGCTGGTGGAACCCGGCGGTCGAGCAGCAGGCCACCGACCGCGCGTTCCGGATCGGCCAGCGCCGGGACGTCCAGGTGCGCCGGCTGGTGTGCGTCGGCACGGTCGAGGAGCGCATCGACGAACTCCTCACCGCCAAGCGCGCGTTGGCCGACACCGTGGTCGGGGAGGGCGAGCACTGGCTCACCGACCTGCCCGCCGACGCGCTGCGCGAACTGGTCGAACTCACCCGCGACGACGCGGTGGCCGAGGAGGAAGCATGACCGAACCCGACCCCGTCGTGAACGTCGCCGCTTACTGGCGCGGCGACTTCACCCTGAGAGCCGAGGACGACCGGGACACGGACGAACCGTCCCTCCGCCGCCTGGGCCCGTCCGGCATCACCGTGCGCGGACGCGACCTCGCCGCCGTGCTCGCCCCGGCCTACGACGCGTTCCGCGCCTGACCGGCGGCTACCCTGCGAAGGTGACCGAAACCCTCGAACACCCCGGCCTCGCCGACTTCGAAGCGCACCGGCGGATGATCTTCGGCATCGCCTACCGGATGCTCGGCGGCGTCGCCGACGCCGAGGACCTGGTCCAGGACACCTGGCTGCGCTGGAGCCAGGTCACCTGGCTGCGCTGGAGCCAGGTCACCGGCCCGGTCGCCAACCCGGCCGGCTACCTCGCCCGGACGGTCACCAACCTCGCCCTCAACCGGCTCGACTCGGCCGCCGTCCGCCGCGAGTCCTACGTCGGGCCGTGGCTACCCGAACCCCTCGTCGGCGAGCCGGACGCGACCGAGGGCGTCGAACGCGCCGAGACCGTCTCGCTCGCCGTCATGGTGCTGCTGGAGAGCCTCTCCCCGCTGGAACGGGCCGTCTTCGTGCTCAAGGAGGTCTTCGGCTTCTCCTACAAGGAGATCGGCGAGGCCCTCGACCGCGGCGAGACGGCCTGCCGCCAGGTCGGCAGCCGGGCCAGGGCCCACGTCCAGGCCGGCCGGCCCCGCTACGACGCCCCCGCGGACCTGCGCCGCCGGGCCACCGACGAGTTCCTCGCGGCCTGCGTCGGCGGCGACCTCAACCGGATGCTGGAACTGCTCGCCCCCGACGTCACCTCGTGGACCGACGGCGGCGGCGTCGTGCGCGCCGCACTGCGCCCCGTCACCGGCGCCGACAACGTGGCCCGCTTCGTCCTCGGCGTCCTCACGCAGCTCGGCGAAGCCACCGCCCGCCCGGCCCTCGTCAACGGCCAGCCCGGCCTGCTGCTCGCGGTGGGCGACCGCGTCGACTCCGTCACGGTCTTCGAGTTCGCCGAAGGCCCCGACGGCGCACCCCTCATCGCCGCCATGCGGACCGTCCGCAACCCCCACAAGCTCACCCGGCTCAATCCTTGACCCTCCACCTGGTCGAGGAACCACAGTGACCGGCATGGAGAGCGACCTGCAGAGCATCGGCGAACTGGCCCGCGCCACCGGCCTGGGCGTCGGCACCCTGCGCTACTACGACGGCGCCGACGTGCTCGCCCCCGCCCACGTCGACCCGCAGACCGGCTACCGCTGGTACGGGCCCCGGCAGCTCGCCGACGCCCGCCTGCTCGCCCGGCTGCGCCGCGTCGGCCTGCCGCTGGGCGGGGGCCCGGGGGGGGGCGGGGCGGGCGCCCCCCCGCCGCGGGGGCCCCCCCCCGGCGCGGCGGCCCCCCCCCCCCCCGCGGGGGGGCGCGCCCCCCCCC
>NZ_JBHWGD010000149.1:0-1861 GCF_042733235.1 Kitasatospora sp. NPDC059722 | reverse complement strand
TCGCCGGGCGGCGCGGCGGCGGCCGGCGGCGGGCGGGTAGCGCCGCCGTGCTGGGCGCGGCCCCCGGCTCCGGCGCGGCCCACCGCGTCGTCGACGCGCACCTGCGCCGCCTGGAGGACGGCCTCGCCGACGCCCGCCGCGAACTCTCCCTGATCCGCACGCTGATCGACCAGAGGGAGAACCCGATGACCGCCGCCCCCGCCGAGCTCCGGCTCACCGTCCCGGCCCCCGCGCTCGCCGCCGCCCTGGACGCGGTCCGCTTCGCCGTCTGCGCCGACCCCGAACTCCCGGTCCTCGCCGGGGTGCTGTTCGAGGTGGACGGCGCCGCGCTGCGCTTGGTGGCCACCGACCGCTACCGGATGGCGCTCGCCGAGGTGCCCCTGCCGACCACGCCCGAGCCGCGGGCCGGCACGATCGTCCCGACCGCCCTGGCGGACGCCCTGCGCGCCCTGCTCGCCGACGCGACGGAGGCCGAACTCACCCTCGGTGGCGGCTTCGTACGCATCGAGACCGGCGCCCACCGGATCGAGGGCGCCACCCCGGACCTCGACTACCCCGACTACCGGGCGCTCACCCGGCTCGACCCGTTCCACCGCGTCGACATCCCCGCCGCCGACCTGCGGGGAGCCGTCGAGTCCGGCGCCACCCACACCCTGCCGTCCGGCCCGGACGGCGCGGACTGCGCGGTCACCGTCCTCGCCGTCACCCCGGACGGCCGACTCGCGGTGCCCCCGGCCGACGCCGACCCCACCCCCGGCGAACTCCGGGTGGCGGTCAACCGGACCTTCCTCCTGGAGGCCCTGAACGCGGGCCGCCCCGACCAACTGGTCCTCGAACTCGGCGGCCCCATCGCCCCGCTGGCGATCCGCACCCCCGGCCGCGACGGCACCTTCTCCATGCTGATGCCGATCCGGGTGCCCGAACTCGTGCGATCCACCGAGTGATCGGACGACGCGAAGCCGCCTAGCCTCACCACCATGGGAACCCCACCGGACTTCGCCACCGCCTGGGCAGCACTCCCGCCCGCCGCCCGCCGCTGCCTCGAACTCGCCCACCGTGCCTGGCTCGACGACGGCCTGCCGGTGGGCGCGGTGCTCACCGACGAGACCGGCACCATCGTCACGGAGGGCCGCAACCGCGCGTACGACCCCCCGGGCGGCCCGGACCATCTCCAGGGCACCCCGCTGGCCCACGCCGAACTCAACGCGCTGGCCGCCGCCAGAACCACCTGGAACCTCGGCACCCACACCCTGTGGAGCAGCCACCGCCCGTGCGCGATGTGCACGGCCGCAGCGGGCTTCACCGGAGTCGGAACGGTCCGCTACCTGGCCGAGGACCCCTGGGCGGAAGCCACCGGCCACCGGCCCACCACCGGCCTCCCCCTCCTGGGCCCCACCGAGGACCACTGGGCGTCGGTGGTGGCCACGGCACTCTTCCTGGCCGACACCATCCGCAGGGCAGGCCCCACCCACCCCGTCATCCAGAAGGCCCACCCCGAGACCGCCACCCTGGCGAACACGTTCGCCCAGCTCAGGACCCCAGACCTCCGGACGCTCATCACAGAGACATGGCCCACCATCCCCAAGGCAGCAACACCCCCCTGAGCACCTCACCCCCACCCCACCTCACCCAACCCCCCCACTCCCACCCCTCACCCCCACACCCTCCCCGCCGCACCAACGCACCCCCCTCTACCACCTCCCTCCCCTCATCCCCCCACAGGCGAGAGGGTCGGGCTGCGGGAGGGGGTGGCGGAGGGGGTGGCCGCGGAGAGGGGCGTGACGGGTGATTTTCAGACTGCCAACGGTCCAAGCCCCCCACCCACAGAGTCGGCAGTCGGAAAATCATCCAGCCCCCGGAG
>NZ_JBHWGD010000148.1:1963-9860 GCF_042733235.1 Kitasatospora sp. NPDC059722 | reverse complement strand
CGTGCTCGCCGCGCAGTCACTGCCACCCCGGCCTCGCCGGGGTCCGCCAGCGGAAGTGCGTCCCGGCGCGGGGCCCGCGCCGGCCGCGGCGGCCGCCCCTGGCGCCCGAGCCGCGCGCGCCGGAGCCGCCGCCCCCCGCCCGCCTGGGCCCGGCCGCCCGGCTCGTCACCTGCCTCGACCAGGCCGGTCGGCGCGACGAGGCCGCGGCCTGGTACGGGCGGCTGGTCGCCCGCCTCGACGGCCCGCCGGGCCCCGAGCTGCGCCGCGCGGGCGAGCGCCTGACCCGCCCCGCCGCCACCGTGGCCGCGCCCCGCCCGAAGGCCGTACCGTCCCAACTCCCGCCCGCCGAACGCCGGTTCGTCGGCCGGGCGGACGACCTGCGCCGACTGGACGAGGCCCTCGCGCCCGCCCGCGCCGGACGGCCCGTCCTGGTCACCGGCCCGGCCGGGGCCGGCAAGACGGCCCTCGTGCAGCACTGGGCCAACCGGGCCGCCGAGCGGTTTCCCGAGGGCGTCCTCCACGCCGACCTGGACGGCTTCGGCGAGGCCGGGCCCCGGGACCCGGCCGACGTGCTCGGCGAGTTCCTCACCGCGCTCGGCGAGTCGGCCGTACCCGCCGGGCTCGGCGCACGCGTCCAGCGCTACCGGGCGCTGCTGACGGGCCGTCGGGTGCTGGTGGTCCTCGACGACGCCCGCTCCGCGGAGCAGGTGGCTCCCCTCCTGCCGGCCCCGCCCGCCGAGCCGTCCGACGCCGCGCCCGTCACCGTCGTCACCAGCCGGCACCGCCTGCGCGACCTGCTCGTCCGCGAGGGCGCCGTCCCCCTGCCGGTCGGCGCGCTCACCCCCGACGACGCGGCCGCCCTGTTGGCCCGCACCCTCGATCCCGCCCGGCTCGCCGCCGAACCCGCGGCCGCCGCCGAACTCGCCGAGCGCTGCGACCGCCTGCCGCTCGCCCTGCGCCTCGCCGCCGCCCGGCTGGCCGCCCGCCCCGGCTGGGGCCTGGACGACCTCGCCGCCGAACTCGCCGACGACCAGGCCGCCCTGGCCACCCTCACCGGCACCGGTCGCGGCCCGCTCGGCATCGCCGCCGCCCTCGACCGGACCCGCCGCGCGCTCGACCCGGCCACCGCCCGGCTGTTCGCGCTCCTCGGGCTCCACCCCGGCAGCGAGATCGGCACCGCCACCGCCGCCGCCCTCGGCGACCTGCCCGCCGCGGAGGCCCGCGCCCACCTGGCCCGCCTCGACGCCGTGCACCTCCTGGAGGAGCAGGCCCCCGGCCGCTACGCCCGGCGCGCGCTGGTCGGCCGCTACGCCGCGCGGCAGGCCGCCGACCTCGGGTGCGACGAACGGCTCGCCGCGCTCGACCGGTTGATCGACCACTACCTCGACGCGACCGGGGCGAGGTCCGCCGAGGGCGGGGAGGGCGCGGCCTGGTTCCGGCGGGAGGAGAGCGCCATCCGCGCGGTCGTGCTCTGCGCCGAACAGCACGGCCGTACCGCCGGGGCCTGGCAGCTCGCCCACCGCGCCGCCACGTTCTACGAACGCGCTGCCCACGGGCACGCCCCCCACGGGCACGCCGGTCGCGGGCACGCCCCCCACGGGCGCACCGCCCACGGGCACGCCGGTCGCGGGTACACCGGCCACGGCTTCCTAGGCGGCGCGGGCGGCGCAGGCGGAGAGGACGGAGAAGGCGTCGAGCACGACCGCGCCCGCTGGCGGGCCACGACGGAGGCCGGTCTGCACGCGGCCCGTTCGGCCGGCGACCCGGAGGCCGTGGCCCGGCTCTCCACCGACCTCGCCGTCCTCCTCGTCGACCGCGGCGCCCACCGCACCGCGGGCGAACACCTCGACCGGGCCGTCACCACCACCGGGGACCCGCTCCTGCGCCTGCGCTCCCGGGCCCGTGTCGCCCGTGCGCTCGGCCGGGCCGGACGGCACGACCGGGCCGTCCCGCTGTTCACCGACGTCGTCGCGGCCGCCCGCACCCCCGAGGCCGCGCACCTCCTCGCCGCCGCCCTCGTCGACCTGGCCGACGCCCTCGTCCTCGCCGGCTCCCCGGCCCAGGCCCTCGCCCACGCCGACGAGGCCGTCCGGCTGGCCGCCGCCCACACCGCCGACGCCGTCCGCGCCACCCACGGACGGGCCCGCGCCCTGCACGCCCTGGGCCGCGTCGGACCGGCCCTCGACTGCGCCGAACTGGCCGTCGTCCTCGGCCGGACACTCGCCGACACCGTGCTCCAGGCCGACTCCCACGCGCTGCTCGCCGACCTGCTGGGAACGGTGGGCCGCACCGGCGACGCGGCCGCCGCCCGCCGCCGCGCGGACTCGCTCCTGTCGGGCGCCGTCTGAGCCTCCGCCGCCCGACCCGGGCCGGCACACGTCCCCGGTTCCGCCCTCTCCGCCCGGTTCCGCCCATCCCAATTCCGCCCCTCCACAGTTCCGCCCGTGTGCGAACAGGCAGAACTACCGGCAGTTCTGCCACCGGCGCCGCGTGCCCGCCCGGCCGGTCGCCCGTTGGCCCGTCCGGCCGCCGCGGCCCTTGGCACACGCACTGACCAGCAGTGCCGTGGCACCGGGCCCGCGTGAAACCGTGCATACTTCTGCCTGCGTGTAGTGGTTGAGGCACAAACAGTGGCAGAAGTACCGGCAGGGTCAGGGGTGGGGTCGATGGGCGACGCGGTCGCCGGGGGCGTGGAGTTCTCCGGACTGCTGGCCGGGTACCGGGTGCGGGCGGGGCTGACGCAGGAGGAACTGGCGGAACGTTCCGGCGTGAGCCTGCGGGCCCTCGGCGACATGGAACGCGGCCGTACGCGCGGGCCGCAGCGCCGCACCGTGCGGGCCCTGGCCTCGACGCTGGGCCTTGACGCGGCGGACACGCTGACTCTGGAGCGGGCCGCCCAGTCGGGACGCCCACGCGGCACCCGCGCGACCGTCCCCGCGCAGGCCGGCCCCAGGGCGCCGAAAGCCGCCGCGGCCGATCAGGGGTCAGCGACCCCCGAGAACGCCCCCGCCGCGCCAGTTGCCCCGGCCACCCCCGCCGTCCCTGCCGTCCCCATGCTGCCCGGCGCCCTCGCGCTCCCCCGGGACATCGCCGACTTCACCGCCCGCGAGGACGTCCTCGCCCGCCTGGACGAGCTGGTCCGGGAGGACGACCCGGCCCACCCCCGGGTGCTCCTGGTCAGCGGCCAGCCGGGCCTGGGCAAGACCGCCTTCGCCCTGCACGCCGCCCACGCCCTGGCCGACCGGTTCCCCGACGGCCAGCTCTCGCTCGACCTCGCCGGCATGGCTCCCACCCCGCTGCCCGCCCGCGACGCGCTCGGCCAGGTCCTGCGCGCGCTGGGCGTCGAGGACGGCGCCGTCCCGGCCGGCACGGAGGAGCGGGCCGGACTGTTCCGGGCCCTGGTGCGCGAGCGCCGGCTCGTCCTCGTCCTGGACAACGCCGCCGACGAGGCACAGGTCCGCCCGCTGCTGCCCGGCTCGGGCCCGGCCGTGACGATCGTCACCAGCCGCAACGCCCTGCCCGGCCTGGAGTCGGTGCACCGCCTGCGCCTGGACGCCCTCGCGCCCACCGAGGCGGCCGCGCTGCTCGCCAGGATCGCCGGCCGGGAGCGGATCGCCGCCGAACCGGACGCGGTGGCCGAACTCGCCCGCCTGTGCGGCTACCTGCCGCTCGCCCTGCGGATCGCCGGCCAGCGCCTGGTGGCGCGCGAGCAGCTGCCGGTGAGCCGCCTGGTGCGGCAGCTCGCCGCGGAGGAGAACCGGCTGGACCTGCTGGAGACGGGGGACCTCGCCGTCCGCCCGGCCTTCGCCCTGTCCTACCGCCGGCTGCCGGCCGAGGCCCAACTGGTGCTGCGCCGCTGCGCGTTGACCGCAGGACCGGACTTCACCGCGCCGGTCGCCGCGATGTACGCCGGGCTGTCCGCGGTGCGCACCGAGCGCTGTCTGGAGGAGCTGACGGACGCCGGGCTGGTCCAGCTCGCCACCCCGGAGCGGTACCGCCTGCACGACCTCGTCCGGCTCTACGCGGGGGAGCGGCTGACGACCGACGAGAGCCCCGAAGAGGTACGGGCCGCCGAACTGGCCGCGGCCGGGCTGCTGCTGGCGCGCGCCTCGGCGGCGGGCCTGCGGTTCGTCCCGGACAGCACCGGCGAGGAGGTGCTCGGCGACCCCGATCCGGCGACGGCGCCGGTGACGACCGCGGACGCGACGCGCTGGCTCGAGGAGGAGTCCCCGGAGTGGCTGGCGGCCATGTACCGGGCGGCCGGGGCGGGCCGGCACCGTGCGGTGGTGGACACCGCCGAGGCGATGCACTGGTTCTCGGACCGGCTGCTGAGCTGGGACATCTGGGGCGAGGTCTTCCAGCTGTCCGTCGACTCCGCGCGCGCCCTCGGCGACCGGCACGCCGAGACCGTCCACGTGAACTACCTGGCCTGGACGAACGTCACCTGCCTGCACCGCTACCAGCGCGGCGTCGAACTGGCCGGCGAGGGCCTGGAGCTGGCCCGTGAGCTCGGCGACCGCGAGCAGGAGGGCTGGGCGCTGACCTACCTCGGCAGCGGCCTGCGCAGGCTGCACCGGCACCAGGAGGCCACCGACAGCTACCACCGGGCGGCCGAGGCCTTCGCGTCCGTGGACAACCGGGCGGCCCGGATCGGACGGCTGGTCACGCTGCGCGGCGCCGCCACCTGCCTGCGCGAGTCGGGCCGCGCGGAGGAGGCGGTGGAGTCCCGCCGGCTGGCGCTGGCGGGCGCGCTGGAACTGGTGGAGCGCTGGGAGTCGCCGCTGATGCACTTCCTGTCGGCGATGACGGCGTACGAACTGGGCCTCGACCGCGCGGCGCTGAAGCAGTGGCCGGCCGCCGAGAAGGCCTACCGCCAGGCGCTCACCCACTACGAGGCGATCGGCCGCCCGGACAGCATGACGAAGACGCTGACCGAGCTCGGCACGGCCCTGATCGAGCAGGGCCGTGCCGACGAGGCCCGCGAACTCCTCACCGAGGCGCTCACGGACCTCAGCGCGGACGGCCGCCAGGGTCGCCGCCGGACGGGCACGGCGGCCGCCGGGGGCTGAGGCGCGGAGCCCGTCACCGACCGGCTTGGGCTGAGGCGCCGCGCCCGTCAGCGCACGGCCGGCCTCAGATCCGGCTGTCCTCGACCGCCGGAATGGTGTAGTCCCGGACGGCGGCGCCGTTCGGCACCGCCGAGCGGACGTTGGCCCGCGGTGCGGCGGCGGCCGGCTTCTTCCCGCAGAACGCCGGCTCCAGCGCGCCCATCAGGCCCTGCGTCACCGAGCCGTTGTTGGAGGCGTTGGCGAACACGACGACCGTGCGGTGGCCGTCCGGCGTGGTGAACGACTGGGTCTGGTAGCCCTGGACGATCCCGCCGTGCCCGTACACGTCGCCGCAGCTGAGCGAGATGCGGCGCAGTCCGAGGCCGTAGGAGATCTTCGCGGTCGGGGTCGGGATCGCGGCCTCCATCTGCTTGAGCGAGTCGTCGGAGACGAGTCCGCCGGAGCTGCCGGCCATGAGGGCGGTGAGGAAGGTGTCGAGGTCCCGGGCGGAGGAGGTGACCGCACCCGCGGCCCAGACCCAGGAGCCGGTCTGCTCGGTGGAGTCGAGCAGCGGCTTGGTGCGGTCGTCGTTGGTGAGGTAGCCGGTGACGTGGGCGCCGCGGATCTTCGGGTCCGGGACGACGAAGGAGGTGTCGCGCAGCTCCAGCGGGTCGAGGATGCGCTCCTGGAGGACGTCGGCGTAGGGGCGGCCGGTGAGGTTCTCGACGGCGAGGCCCATGAGCACGAAGTCGGTGTTGGAGTACGAGTACTTGGTGCCCGGCGCGTACTGGACGCCGTGCTTGACGGACATCGCGACGAGGTCGCGCGGGGCGTAGACGTTGGTGCGGATGCGGGCCTCGAACGCGGCGGTGGTCTCCTCGCCGGACTGTTCGAGGAGGTCGTTGGTGTGGTCGTAGATCCCGGCGCGGTGCTCCATGACCTGGCGGCCCGTCATGGTCCAGCCGTCGGGCAGGGTGCCGGCCGGGAGGTAGTCGCGCAGGGGCTTGTCGAGGTCGATGAGGCCCTGCTCGGCGAGCTGCATGACCAGGACGGACGCGAACATCTTGCTGTTGCTGCCGACCCGGAAGCGCCAGTCGGCCTTCATCGGGGTGCCGTCGAGATCGGCCTTGCCGACCGTCAGCGTCTGGTCGAGCGACGGGTCGTCGTGGTCGTGGACGACGGCGAAGGCGCCGGGCGCGCCGGCCTTCATCGTGGTCTGCAGGGCGGCGAGTACCGCGGCGGTGTCGGGTGCGGGCGCGCTCGGGGTGCCCTGGTCGGCGGCGGCGTGGGTGGCGCCGGTCGCCATCAGGACGACACCGGCGGCGGCCACGGCCAGGGGACGCAGGAGCCTGATCTTCGCCATGTTCCTCGGTTTCTCGTTCGGCTGACGCGGCGTCGGTCCGCGCGGTTCGAAGATCCACTATCTCCGTCCGGGGCCATCGCCGCAATGTGAGCGATCGGTGAACGCGATCGACTCCACAATCCGTTTCCCGAACGGCGGCCAAGGCTTTACCTGCTGGGATCTACCCGCGTAAACCGATGAGCCGCATGCTTGTTCGGCACACCTCAAGCACCCCCGTGCGCACGTCGAGCACGCCCGTGCGCGCCTTCAGCACGCCTGTGCGCACCTCCGGCACGCCCGTGTGTCCCCACAGCCCCCACCTCACCGACGTGGAGTCAGCATGCCCCTGTCCCGCATCGCCCGCCGCGCCTGCGCCGTCCTGCTGTCCGCCGCCGCCGTGGTGCCGATGGCCGGCGCCGCCCGGGCCGACGCCGTGGCCGGCACCTACTCGGCCGTGGTGTTCCCGGACCAGAACCACAGCCTGGTCGACGACTTCATCAACTCGGCGACCAAGTCCGTCGACGTGACGATGTACGAGCTGCGCGACACCGCCGCGGTGAACGCCCTGATCGGCCGCAAGCAGGCGGGCGTCAAGGTGCGGGTGATCCTGGACGCCAAGCACACCTCGGTCAACGGCGCCGCGTACTCCGCGCTCAAGGCCGCGGGCGTCGGCGTGACGTACTCCTCCTCGGCGTACGTCTACACCCACCAGAAGACCGTCACCGTGGACGGCGCCAAGTCCCTGATCCTGACCGGCAACCTGGACGCCACCTACTACTCGTCCAGCCGTGACTACGGCGTCTTCGACTCGGACGCGAACGACGTCGCCGCGATCGAGCAGGTCTTCGCCGCGGACTACGCGAAGACCTCGATCACCCCCTCGGACGGCGACAACCTGGTCTGGTCGCCCACCGACTCGCAGGACCGCCTGCTCGCGCTGATCAACGGCGCGCAGACCTCCCTCGACGTCCAGGAGCTGGAGTTCGGTGACCAGGCCCTGGTGGACGCCGTCGCCGCCGCCGCGAGCCGCGGCGTCACCGTGCGCGTGGTCGGCATGAACCCCGACTCCTACGGCAGCTACTTCGACGAGGTGACGACGGCCGGCGGCAGGATCGTCACGTACTCGTCCACCACGGGCCTGTACATCCACGCGAAGGCGATCGTCGCCGACTACGGCACGTCGACGGCCAAGGTGTTCGCCGGCTCGGAGAACTTCTCCGACAACTCGCTGAACAACAACCGCGAGCTCGGTCTGATCACCACCGACTCCGGCGTGCTGAGCACGATCGAGTCGACCTTCGCCACCGACTTCGCCAACGGCCAGCCCTACTAGGCACGTCCGGCACCAGGCACGCCCGGCACCAGCCACGCCCGACCGCCGCATCCGGCGGAATCCGCACCAGGTACCGCCTGCCCCACGCAGAACACCCGGGAGGGGGGGGCGCGGCGCCCCGGGCCGCCGGGGGCCCCCCCCCCCCGGAGAGCCAGCCCCAGGGCGCGAGAGTGA
>NZ_JBHWGD010000148.1:292-1954 GCF_042733235.1 Kitasatospora sp. NPDC059722 | reverse complement strand
GAAGTTCGGCGGCACGCCGGCCCCCGGACCCACCCACATCGACCGTGCCCACGGCCGGTGCCAAGGCGACGCCCCCCCCGCACACCCCCGGGGCCGCGGCCGGCGCCGCCGCCGCCGGCGCCCCTCCCACCGGACCGTTCCCATCCCCCGTGAGGACTCGTCATGCCTGAGCCCGTCCAGCCCCGCCTGCGCACCCGTCCGCGCACCCGCCTGCGTTCCCGCCGCACCGCGACCGCGGTCGCCTCGGCGACCGCCCTCGTGGCCGCCTCCGCCGGCCTGTGGGCCGCCACCGCCCCCGCCGCGCAGGCCGCCGCGCTGCCCGCCCCCGACCACGTGATCGTGGTCGTCATGGAGAACCACGCCTACAGCCAGGTCATCGGCAGCAGCAGCGCGCCGTACATCAACTCCCTGGCCAAGGGCGGCGCGACGCTCACCCAGTCGTACGCGATCACGCACCCGAGCCAGCCGAACTACTACGCGCTGTTCTCCGGCTCGACGCAGGGCATCACCGACGACAGCTGCGTGAACGTCGGCGGCCTGCAGGCTCCGAACCTCGCCTCCGAGCTCACCGCCGCGGGGAAGACCTGGGGCAGCTACAACGAGTCCCTGCCCGCCCAGGGCAGCACGGTGTGCAGCAGCGGCAACTACGCGCAGAAGCACAACCCGTGGTTCGGCTTCGGCAACGTCGCGCTGAACTCGGCCCGGACCTTCAGCCAGTTCCCGACCGACTACACCACCCTGCCGAAGGTGTCCTTCGTCGTGCCGAACCTGTGCAGCGACATGCACGACTGCTCGGTCAAGACCGGCGACACCTGGCTCAAGACCAACCTCGGCGCCTACGCCACCTGGGCCGCGAGCCACAACAGCCTGCTCCTCGTCACCTTCGACGAGGACAACCGCCTGGCCGGCAACCGCATCCCCACCGTCGTCTCCGGCGCCCACGTGGCCCCCGGCAGCACCACCGCCACCACCTACAACCACTACGACGTCCTGCGCACCCTGGAGGACCTCGCCGGCCTGACCACCCACGCGGGCAACGCGGCCAACGGCACCGACGTCTCCGGCATCTGGAACTGACCCACCCCGCACGCCGCCCGACGACGGGGTCCGGCACCACGCGGTGCCGGACCCGTCCCGGTCACCGTCCGGGCTTCGCCGTGAAGTGAGGGCCGTGGTAAGCATGGCGCGTGCGCTTCGATTCCGTTCCGATGCCGCCGGCCGTCGAGGGCCGGCCCCGTGATGTGCGTGGGTATCCCGTGCCGGCGATCACTCCCTGGGAGGGGGGTGAGCCGCAGTTCGCGCTGACCGACTACGGGCGGAGTGCGAACTGTGCGCTGGAGCGGCGGTGTTCGGTGTGCGACGAGCTGATGCCGCAGGGGCCGGTGTGGCGGGTGGTCGGCGCTGCGGAGAGCGCGGCGATCGCCGAGGCACTGGCGGACGGGCGGCCGTACCGGAACCTCGCGCCGACGATGGAGGGGCCGGGACACCGGGCGTGCATGCTGTACGCCTCGATGGTCTGCCCGTACCTGGCCCGGCCCAACGCCCGTCGGCGCACCACGGCGGACGGGGGCCCCGCCCGCGGGGGGGGGGGCGGGGGGCGGGGGGCCCTGCGGGGGGTGTCAGGGGGGGGGGTGGGGGGAGGGGGCAAAAATTAAGGCGGAA
>NZ_JBHWGD010000148.1:0-283 GCF_042733235.1 Kitasatospora sp. NPDC059722 | reverse complement strand
CCCCCGCGGCCCCACCACGGCGGACGGCGCCCCGGACGGGCTGACGTCGGCCGTCGTCCGGGGCGCCGTGCGCGGTGGTACGGGTGCGGTGGTCGGGTACGGGGACTACGAGTACGGCGTCACCGCGTCCCGGGTGCTGTTCCGCTTCCTCGACGTGGTCGAGTACCTCCCGCACGAGAACGCGGAGGAGCACCTGGCCGAGGGGGGGGGGGCGGGGTGGGGGCGCGCCCGGGGGGGGGGGGGGGGGTTAGACGCGGGAGGGCGGGGCGCGCGCGGAAATCTA
>NZ_JBHWGD010000147.1:0-10734 GCF_042733235.1 Kitasatospora sp. NPDC059722 | reverse complement strand
GAGATCTGTATCAGAGACAGGTTGGAGGCCGTGCGCGTCCTGGTCGAGGGCGTCGGGGTGACCGACGTGGACGTGCTGCGGGCGGCGGTCCTGCACGACGTCGTCGAGGACACCGGATGTACGGCGGCCGAGGTGCGCGAGCGGTTCGGGCCGCGGGTCGCGGAACTGGTCGGGTGGGTGACGAAGGACGAGCCGGCCGAGGGCCGGTCGAAGGCGGAGGCCCGGGCGGCGTACCTGGACCGGCTGCGGCACGCGCCCGAGGACGCGCTGGTGGTGAAGCTCGCCGACCGCCTGAGCAACGTGCAGCGCCTGGACACCCACCCGCGCCCGGAGAAGCGCCGCACGTACTACCGGGAGACGCTGACCACCATCGTCCCGCTGGCCCGGGCGCACCCGTGGTTCCACGCGTGGTACGCCACCTGGACCCGCGAGTTCGCGTACCTGGACGCACCGGAGGGGTAGCTCAGGCGGTCAGCGCCGCGAGTTCGGCGTCGGCGCGCCGGAGGACCAGGGCGAGGACGCGGCCCGCGGCCGTCACCCCGTGGGCCGTGTCCGTGGGGCGATGGCCACTATGTCCATGGCTACTTTCCCGGCCGACTGGTAGCCACCGTGCGGGCGGCGCCCCTTCAGCCGGAGTGGAGGACCCGGAAGCGCCCGGCGTCCGCCGGGTCCCGGTCGACGACCTGGACCGGGGGCCAGGCCCACTGCCGGACACTGACGCCCGGGGTGCGGGAGAAGCGGATCCGCCCGCGGGTGCCCTCGACGTCGACGCTCGGCCAGGCTTCGGCGACGCGCGCCCGGTCGGTGCCGTGCGACCGCAGGACGTCGGCGAGCACGGTGATCGTGTCGTGGCCCTCGAACGCGACGAAGGACGGCTCCTGGCCGAGCTGTTCACGCAGGGCCGTCCCGACCCGTGCGCCGAGCGGGCCGAGACGCTCCGGCAGGTAGCGCAGGAACGGGACGGCCGCGCCGTCGTCGCCCAGCAGCGCCGCCCACTCGGCGAACTCCGGCTGCCCCGCCGGAGCACCGATGAGGACCTCGGCGAGGCGCTGGTCGCCGCGTACGGCCTTGACGACCGACACGGCCGGCTCCGGGGCGCCGGTCAGCAGGAGGAGCGCCGTCGCGCCGTCGTGGGCGAGTCGGTCGCACACGGCGTCGGGGGACAGCTCGCCCATGTCGAGTTCGACGACGGTGCCGCCGCGCGGAGCGAGGTACTCCCGCAGGATGCGGGTCCCAGACGCCCAGTACACACTCGGCTGGATCGCCACGGCGATCCGGCGGTGGCCCGAGCCGAGGAGGAAGTCCGCGTAGACCCGCCAACTGTGGGACTGCGCCGGGCAGATCCGGGCGACCCGTTCCGTCGGCTTCTCGGTGAGCGCGTCGAGGACGGCCGACGAGCAGAGGAACGGCAGCCCGAGGGCGTCGGCCCTGGTGGCGGCGGCGCGGGCGACGACGCTGTGGTACTCCCCGGCCAGCGCCACCACACCCAGACCCGCCAGCTCGTCCACCGCCGCCACCGCTCGCTGCGGATCGGCGGCGGTGTCCCGGACCAGCAGTTCGAGCGGCCGGCCGTCGATCCCGCCGGCGTCATTGACCTCGCGAACGGCCAGTTCCAGCCCGGCGATCAGGTGCCGGCCCGCCTCGACCCAGCCGGGCCTCGTCAGCGGGGCGAGGGCACCGATGCGGATGGACGACGACCCGTCAGTGTGCAGAGGCGTGGGTGACGATGGCGGCGTAGTCATGCGTGGGAGTCTCCCCGTGGCGCCGTGGCCGCGCAAGCGATCTTTCCAGGCGGCGATGGGGAGTGTCGGTGCGATCGAATAGCGTGCACGGCATGGATCTTGCAGCAGACGCCCGGGTGGCGGCCGAGCCCGAAGAGAGCTGGTACCTGGACTCGGCCTTCACACCAGGGGTCACGCTCGGCACGCGTTACGACGACCCGTCGACGCCCGTCCGCGTCGTCGAGGTACGGGAGGTGACCACGATCCGCATACCCAGCGGCCGCCTCGTCGTCGACGCGCCGTGGCCGGACGAGGACGAGTCCGACCTGCGCGCCCGGCCAGGCCGGGAGCTCGCGGAGCGGATCCCGCCCGGCACCCACCGGGTGGAAGCGGCCTGGACGGAGGCGCCGTACGACTTCATGGGCGAGCGCCACGACGGTCGGCAGGTCGCCGCCGTCCGCCTCCTGGTCGCCGAAGCGCCCGTGGCCCGTTGGGAGATGGGGCTCGGAGTCGGCGACGACATCGAGCGGATCCGCCCCGGGGGCCGGCGGATCGGCTTCCGGACCGAGACGAACACCGCCGGCTTCGGCGACGCCGCGGCGTGGCCGGCGCTGACGGCCCCGTTCCTGGAGTTCTGGCGGGGAGCCCGGTCCGGCAACCGGCAGCCCCGGCGGACGGAGAACCTCTTCGGCGGTGCCTTCGAGCTCGTGAAGGACGAGGAACACGGGGCCGACCTCGTGACCTTCAGTGCCGAAGGAGACGACGTGGTGTGGCTGGGGCGCGCGGAGTCCGGTGCCGTCGTCTCGGTCGCGGTGGCCTCCGGGTATCACCTGTTCTCCCGCGAAGCCCCGTTCTGAGCGGACCGGGCGCGCAGGCCTTCGGCGAAGGCGTGCGCGGCGGCGAGGTCGCCCGCGTCCGGGCGGGCCTTGCTGATGCCGCCGACGAGCTTGAAGGGGAGCCAGGTGTCGAAGCCGCGGCACGAGAAGGTGTCGGACACCGCGAAGCCCTTCCGCGCGAGCCGCCGCACGAGGGGCCGGGTGAAGGGCCCGAACCCCGGCTCGGGAAGCCCACTGGTGGCGAACACGAACGCCTGCGACCGCCCGCCCTCGGGCAGCGCCTCGACGAACCGGCGCAGCCGCGGGTGGTACCGCCCCGAGAAGATCCCCGACCCGAAGCCCACGAGGTCGTAGGCGGAGAGGTCGGCCGCCGCCACGTCCTCGGGCGCGACGACCGGGGCCGCCAGAACCTGCCCCATGACGTCGGCGACCCGCTGGGTGTTCCCGTGGGACACGGACGTGCACACGATGATGGCCCTCATTGGTGATTCCCCTTCCACTACCGGAGTTCCGTCCGGGTGCGGCCGGCGCCTCGCGCAACGGCCACACCCAACGGGTAGACCGGGTAGCGCCGAGGGACGTGACATCGTCGGGGGGAGGAATCTCGAACCGTCGGTCGAAGAGGCCTGGATCAGGTGAGCAGGCCGGGAAGTTCCCCGGAGCGCCGGGCGGCCCTGGTGATGCCGAGTCGCAGGAGCGAGTCGGCTGCCGCCAAGGCGACGAGGGCGAGGACGAAGGCGGTCACCGGGTCGAGCCGAGTGGGGGCTGTGCAGAGGACCAGCAGGAAGGCGAGCGTGCCCGCGGCGGAGGTGAGGGCGCCGCGCATCATGTCGACGGCGGCGGCTGCGCCGGCTGTGCGGTGCACCGATGTCCCCATCACCGACAGCAGCACCGGCACCGACGACAGGACCCCGCCCACGAACGGGCCCAGCCCCGCCCCGGCGGCGAGGGCGCCCGCCACCGTCACGCCGGACAGCAGCATCCGGACCGGGATCTCCCACGCCCGCGCCGGGCCCGTCCGCCCTCCGGCCGGGTCGGCCTCCGGCCAGGTCAGGAGCCCGGTGACGATCACCGTCAGCGCGAGGCCGGCCGTGAGCCAGACGGTCCCACACAGCGTCCCGACCAGCCCGGCCGCTGCCGCGCACAGCAGCGCGAGCACGAGCGTCCAGGGCGGGCGGCGGGCCGGGGCGAAGCGCGCGTAGGCGAGGCTGAAGCACGCCACCACCAGCGTCCCCGTGACGGTGCCGTGCGCGGCCTCCGCTACCTTGGCGGGGCCGGCGGCGAGCCAGGTCAGGGCCAGGAACGGGCCGGTGCTCGTCGGCGCGCCGAGCAGTTGCCCGCCGCGGCGCGGGCCCAGCCGCCGCGCGACGACCGAGGCGAGCAGGACGAGGGACGGGGCGAGGGCGGCCCGGAGCAGCAGCGTTTCCATGACTGCGATCCTTGCGCCGATTGGTCCGATTTTGTGTCGGACATCGAGGCTGTAAGCCCTCTCGTAGCGCGGGAAACTCGGCAGGATCGCCATCTCGCCGAGAGTTTGTAGCATGGCCACCATGGACCGCATCGACCGCCAGCTCCTCGCCCTCCTCCTCCAGGACGGCCGCGCGACCTACCAGGAGCTCGGCCGCCAGGTCCGGCTCTCGGCGAACACCGTCGCCGACCGCGTCCGGCGGCTCCAGGCGGAGGGGGTCATCCGGGGCTACCGAGCCGAGCTGAACCTGGAGGCGTTCGGGCGCGGCATGCAGATGATCAGCGACATCCGCCTCGGCGAGGGCGTCGACCGCCGGGGCTTCGAGGAGCAACTCGCGGGCGTGCCGCAGGTGATCGGCGCGATGCGCCTCACCGGGGACTACGACTTCCAGCTGCGCATGGCGGTGACGGACGCCCGCGAGTTCGAGGCCGTCATCGACCGGCTCAAGGCCGACCTGGGCGTGCGGGAGCTCCGCAGCCGGCTCGTCCTGCACGAGGTCCCGCTGGGTCAGGACCGCGCCCTGGAGACCTGACCGGCTCCCCGAAATTCGGCGGCCCCCGCGCGTCCACGCGGCTATCGTCCCCACCGATGAGAGCGCTGACCACGACCCACCCGCCGTAGGTACCTCCGGAGAGTCCGGAGGGCCTTACGGAGGCTCTCGATGTCCCGCACAGCCCGTACGGCTCCCTGGCACCGCCGCGTCCGCGAGGGCGTGTCGGAGTCCTTGTCCCTGCGCGACCTGCGCTACCCGAACGCCGAACTGGCCGCCGCTGCCCGCGAAGGCCGCCGGCCTGCCCCGACGACGATGCGTCGCCGGATCGCCACCTGGGAGTACCTCGCGCTCGACTACCGGACGGGCTCGTACCCGACCTGGATCGCCACCGCCGAGGCCCGCGCCCGCCGTCAGGGCCGATCGGACGCCCAGCGGATCCGCGGACTCCACCGCGCGGGCCACGACGTCGACGGCGCGGACATCCCGCCCGTCCGCCACCGCCGCGGTGTGCGCCGGCTCCTCCTGTAGGCGGCGAATGCAGGCGGCGAATGCAGGTGGCGAACGCGAAATTGACTGGCGGGCGGCCCGCGAGGGCGAGATGCTCCGGGGGAGTGCCGAGCCGTCCACCGGAGGAGTCGCCATGACCGCAGGTGCGCCCGTCGTCGATGCGCCGGCCGGGGCGGTGCGGGGTGCCCGGGAGGGCGGGGTGGCGGTCTTCCGCGGCATTCCGTTCGCCGAGCCGCCCGTCGGTGTCCGCCGCTTCGGTGCGCCGGCGCGCGTCGGGCGGTGGGACGGGGTGCGGGACGCGACGGCGTTCGGCCCGCCTCCGCCGCAGGGCGGTGCGCTGGGCATGGGCGTGCTGTCGCGCGACAAGCCCGGCGATGACTGGCTGACGGTGAACGTCTGGACGCCCGAGCCCGGTCCGGCAGCCGGGCTGCCGGTGATGGTGTGGATCCAGGGCGGCGGCTACACGGTCGGTACGGCCGCGCTCCCCGAGTACGACGGCGGACGCCTCGTGCGCGAGGGCGGGGTCGTCGTGGTGACGCTCAACTACCGGGTGGGGCTGGAAGGGTTCGGGCACTTCGAAGGGGCGCCCGACAACCGGGGGCTGCTCGACCAGATCGCCGCGCTGGCGTGGGTGCAGGACAACATCCGGGCCTTCGGGGGAGATCCGGATCGCGTGACGGTCTTCGGCCAGTCCGCCGGGGGCGGTTCGGTGGCGGCCCTGCTCGCGATGCCGCGCGCGGTCGGGCTGTTCCGGCGGGCCGTCGCCCAGAGCGCGCAGGGCACGTTCTTCACGCCCGAGCTCGCCGCCGACATCGCGACCGTCTGCGCGGCCGAGCTGGGGCTGCGGCCCACGGCGGCCGACCTCGCGGAGGTGGCGCCCGCCGAACTGGCCGCCGCCGGTGACGCGGTCGGTTCGGCGATGGCCCGACGGGCGGACCGCTGGGGCCCGATCGCACACCGGTCGGTCCCGTACTCGCCGGTCGTCGACGGCGACTCCCTGCCCACGACCCCCTGGCAGGCCCTGGCCGCCGGTGCCCGCACGGACGTCGGACTCCTCGTCGGCCACACGCGCAACGAGCAGCGGCTGCTCAGCGCGCTCGACGGCCTCCTCGGCCAGGTGACGCCCGAACAGGCCGCCGCTGCACTGGAGACCTTCGGCCCGGGCCCGGACGCCGCCCGGCGCTACCGGGACGGATTCCCGGCGGCCGGTCCGGACGAACTGCACGAACTGGTGCTGTCCGACTGGCTGTTCCGCATGCCGAGCCTCCACCTCGCCGAAGCCCGGACCGCCGCCGGCGGCGCGGCCCACGTCTACGAGCTGACCTGGCCCGCCCCGGGCATGGGCGGCATCCTCGGAGCGTGCCACGGCCTGGACGTGCCACTGGTCTTCGGCAACCTCGACCGCGGCCAGCCGGCCCTTTTGCTCGGCGAGACCGCGCCCCCGGAGGCGGAGGCCGTGTCGGCCCGACTGCGCGCCGCGTGGACGTCCTTCGCCACGCACGGAGACCCGGGCTGGCCGCCCTACGACGCCGAGCAGCGCCTCATCCGGCAGTTCGACACGACCCCGGCCGTCGTCCCGTACCCGGAGGAGACGTCCCGCCGGATCTGGCAGGACCACACCTTCGCCGCCCTCCCGCTCCTCGGCTAGCTTCCCCGCCGGGGAGCGCGCCCTTCGAGGGAGCACTGCGCGCTCAACCGGCCGACCGGGCGCGGGCGCGCAGCATGGAGTCGATGTCGGCGAGCCGCCCCGCGCCCGGGCTCCAGTGGTTCTTGATGCCGCGGCGGATGCCGTCGAGCACGGGCAGGCCGCGTTCGTCGCCGCGCAGGGCCACGTCGACGCCGTCCTCGACGAGCCACCGGACCACCTCGTGCCGTCCGGCGTGCGCGGCAGCGGCCAGCAGGTCCACGGCGTCGTCGCCGGCCATCTCGTCCAGCGGGACGTCGCTCAGGAGGTCGAACGCCGCGTCGTCGTCGCCGCGCTCGATGGCGGCCAGCAGCGGGGGAAGGTGCATCAGGCGAGTGTGCCGGTAGTGGCGACGGCGAGGCGAACGGATTCGGGCGGCGGAACGGAGGGGGAGCGGCCCTGACCGCGGAGCGGTGGTCGGAGGGCTCCCGGCCACCGCTCCGCGCGGTCCGTCAGGGAGCGGGGTAGGGCGCGAAGCCGGTGTTGGACTTGCAGCCGAGGTTCTCGAAGGTGCTGATCTTCGTGTTCGGGTCGGTGTACGTCAGGTGGTACTTGCAGGCGCTCTTGAGGTAGCGGCCGTCGACCCCGCCGGGGAAGTCGATCTCCCGGTTCCAGAGGTAGGGGGACTGGTAGTTGTCGACGCGGGCGGTGGCGTTGACGTCGATGCCGCCCGGGGCGTAGATCTCGTAGACCCAGCCGGTCTTGGCGGTTCCGTAGGTGGCGAACTTCTGGGCCACCCACAGCTCGCAACTGGTGCTGAGGTGGGCGCTGCTCTGGCCGCCGCCCTTGACGATGTACTCGGCGAGCGGGGTGACCTGCTCGCCGCGCGGGGTGAAGCCGGTGCGGAAGATGTCCTCCACGTTCTCGCGGGTGTCGCCGCGCCAGAGCGTGTTGACGTCGTTGCGCCACTGCCAGCGCTCGTTGGTCGCAGCGGTCGCGACCGGCTGGGCGATCTGCGGCTCGGTCGTCGTCTGCCACCAGTCCGAGGCGCGGTAGTCGCGGACGGGCCCGCAGGGGAGTGTCAAGTCGTCGGCGGCCGCACGCGGGGCGCGTACGGCCGGCGCAGCGGCGGCCGGGGCAACCGCGACGGTGGAGACGGCGGAGGCGAGGGACAGGGCGGCGAGCACCCGCAGAGCGGCTTGCAGCATGGTGAGGGCCCATCAGTTGATCAACGTGACCGGCCCTTTATAGAGGCGCGGGCCCGGGTGCGCCCGGAGCGATACGCCGAACACCACCCGCACGAGGGGATATTTCGTACCGGGAGGACCGCGGCGTGGGGGTCGCTCGGTGTGGGGGCGGAGTGAGCGCGGGGCGCGCGGACCCGATAGCCCGGGAGAGGGGGTTTTCAAACGTCGTAGACACGAACGTTCACCTATTCGGGTGTAGAAGATCGTCCGAAGCGTTGTTGAACCTGCCCGTCCGCCTACGGTTGGGGGCGAGCGAGAGGGCGGGCTCCGGATGGATCCGTCCGGAGTGGCCTGTTCCCTCTCTCCCCGGGCGAGATGACGGCCCGTCACGTCCTTCGCAACCCTTCTCAGCGGGAGGCCCCTCCATGCCCCTGGGCACCACACCGGAGTCACCGCCGGCGCAGGGGCGCCGGACCGGCGCCACCCTCGCGGTGGTGCGACCATGAGCGCCGCGGCCACGACCGAATCCGCCATCGACCGGATCCTGCGCGGCCCGACCGGCCTCGGGACGGCGAGCCTCTATCCGACCCGCCCGGCCGTCGAGGCCCCGATCGTCGAGCCCCCGGTCGCCGAACTCCCGGTCGTCGAGGCGCCGTCCGTCCCCGCTCCGGCCGCCGCGATCCCGTCCGCCCCCGTCCCCGGCGTGCCGGTCCTGGACGTCCCGCTGCTCGACCCTACGGGCGCGCCGTCCCCGAGCACGCTCGCCCAGGCGGCCGAGGCCCCGGCCGGGGGCGGCAAGCCGAAGGTGGGCGATCCGATCCCGGGCCTGTACCACCACCCGATCGTCGAGCCCGATCCCGTCCGGGTCGAGGAGCTGAGCCTCAGGATCAAGGCCTGGGCGATCGACGAGATCGAGCTCTACCCGGCGGAGTGGGAGGACCAGTTCGACGGCTTCTCCACCGGCCGCTACATGGTCGCCTGCCACCCGGACGCGCCCAGCATCGACCACTTGATGCTCGCGGCCCGGCTGATGGTCGCCGAGAACGCCGTGGACGACATCTACTGCGAGGACCACGGCGGTTCGCCCGTCGGCCTCGGCGGCCGCCTGCTGTTGGCGCACACCGCGCTCGACGCGCTGCACACCACGGCCGAGTACCACGGGCCGTGGGAGCAGTCGCTGTCCTCGGACGCGCCGCGCCGGGCGTACAAGTCGGCGATGGACTACTTCGTCGCCGCCGCCACGCCCTCGCAGTCGGACCGCTTCCGGCACGACATGGCGCGCCTGCACCTCGGGTACCTCGCCGAGGCGTCGTGGGCCGAGACGGACCACGTGCCGGAGGTGTGGGAGTACCTGGCGATGCGCCAGTTCAACAACTTCCGTCCCTGCCCGACGCTCACCGACTCGGTCGGCGCCTACGAGCTGCCGTCCGACCTGCACGCGCTCCCCGCGATGCAGCGCGTGATCGCCCTCGCCGGCAACGCCACCACGATCGTCAACGACCTGTACTCGTACACCAAGGAGCTCGCCAGCCCCGGCCGGCACCTGAACCTGCCGGTGGTGCTCGCCGAGCGCGAGGAGCTGTCCGAGCGCGAGGGCTACCTCAAGGCCGTCGAGGTCCACAACGAGCTCATGCACGCCTTCGAGGCGGAGGCGGCCGCGCTCGCGGCGAGCTGCCCCGTCCCGACCCTGCTGCGGTTCCTGCGCGGCGTGGCGGCGTGGCTCGACGGCAACCACCACTGGCACCAGACGAACACCTTCCGGTACACGCTGCCGGACTTCTGGTGACGTCCGACGTTCCCCCGTACCCGGTCCCGGGCTCCGTCCCCGTCCCCGGTGACCGTCCAAGACCACTTTCCGAACACATCTGATCACCTCTTTTCACCTGTCATGCAAGGAGCTTCGACGCATGTCCCTCACCGACGACCTCGCCACCCAGACCGGCGCCGCGATCCCCGGCCCGGCGACTCCCTACCAGGGCGACATCGCGCGCTACTGGGACCATGAGGCCCGGCCCGTGAACCTTCGCCTGGGTGACGTCGACGGTCTCTACCACCACCACTACGGCATCGGCGCGATCGACGAGGCCGCCATCGGCGACCCCGAGGACAGCGAGCGCGAGAAGAAGGTCATCACCGAGCTCCACCGCCTGGAGTCCGCCCAGACCGACGTGCTGCTCGACAACCTCGGCGCGATCACCCCGGACCACACGCTCGTCGACGCCGGCTGCGGGCGCGGCGGCTCCATGGTGATGGCCCACCAGCGCTTCGGCTGCAAGGTCCAGGGCCTGACGCTCTCCACCCAGCAGGCCGAGTTCGGCAACAACCGCGCCCGTGAGCTGGGCATCGGCGACTTCGTCCGCTCGCACGTCCACAACATGCTCGACATGCCGTTCGAGACCGGGTCGGTCGCGGGCTCGTGGAACAACGAGTCGAGCATGTACGTCGACCTGCACGACCTGTTCGCCGAGCACTCCCGCGTCCTGTCGGTCGGCGGCCGGTACGTCACCATCACCGGCTGCTGGAACCCGCGTTACGGCCAGCCGTCCAAGTACGTCTCGCAGATCAACGCGCACTTCGAGTGCAACATCCACTCCCGCCGCGAGTACCTGCGCGCCATGGCGGACAACCGTCTCGTGCCCCAGGCCGTCATCGACCTGACCCCGGACACCCTGCCGTACTGGGAGCTGCGCGCCACCACCTCGCTCGTCACGGGCATCGAGGAGGCGTTCATCAACTCCTACAAGGACGGCTCGTTCCAGTACGTCCTGATCGCCGCCGACCGGGTCTGACCACCCGCCACCGACGCCGCCGACGCGCCCGCCCGCCCCCCCGCGGGCGGGGCGCCCCGTGTTGCGGGGGGGGGTGTTTGTGTGTTGGTTGTTGTGCTAATAATAATGT
>NZ_JBHWGD010000146.1:7787-11160 GCF_042733235.1 Kitasatospora sp. NPDC059722 | reverse complement strand
CGGGCCCCCCCGCCTCTCGGCCCGTGCGGGTCGGGGACCGCGTGCGGGGGGGGGGGCGCGGGCTCCGCGGGGGGCCCCCCCGCCACCGCGGTGGTGAGGGCGGAGTCGTAGGAGCCGACGTCCGCGGGGTGGTTGAACTGCACGTAGTACCCGGCGCGCAGGTAGAGCACCAGTGGCAGGATCCCCGTCGAGTTGTCCCCGGGGTAGGCGGAGGCGACGCCCTGGAGGGCGTTGGCGATCGTCATCATCTGGCTCTCGCGGAACACCCCGGACGCGTCGGAGCCGGCGATCCCGAAGAGCGTGTTGACGCAGTCGGGCGTCGAGGCCTCGACGAAGGAGACCAGCGCGGACCCGGTGCGGCCGCCGAAGTCGGCCGGGGTGCAGGACGCCGCGGCGAGCCGCGTGGCCGCAGGGGCGTGCGGGGCGGTCGCGGGCGCGGTCAGGGGGCTGCGCGGCGGGAGTTGGGCGGCGGTGAGGGGGTGGTCCTGGACGGCCTCACGGCTCGCGGCGTCCCTGGCGGAGCTCCCGGTCGGCGGCAGGATGCGGGGGCCGTGCCCGGCGGACGCCGTGTGGCGTGCGGACGCGGGCGGGGCGCTGTCCGGGGCCGCGAAGCCCGGCGCGGCGCCCAGGCCGACGACGGCGGTACTCGCCGCGGCGAGGACCGCCATAGCCCTTGGCAGCTTGAAGAACTGACTCATCAACACTCCTGTGTGGGGGTGGGTCGAGCTGCCTCCGCGCGCTGTCCGTTGGGGGGTGCTCACCGAGGCATGTGAAATAACACATGTCACCGGTCACATGGGTCAAGACCCGGGCGTCAAGGTTCGCATCCGGACCGTTCCGAATCGCGACATTGAACGTTCAAATGCCCGTCACCGCGCCAACAGCAAGGCAGGCCAGGGCGGTTGGCGGCCCGTCACGCGACCGTCCGGGGCAACGGCGCCGACCGCCGGGGGCATTGACACCGGCACTGTCGGCCCCGGCCCCTACCCTCGGGGCATGACGATTCAGCGCATGGACAACGTCGGCATCGTCGTCGACGACCTCGACGCCGCCATCGCGTTCTTCACCGCACTCGGCATGGAGCTGGAAGGCAGGATGCCGACGGACGGAGAGTGGGCGGGCAAGGTCGTCGGGCTCGACGACATGCGGTGCGAGATCGCGATGATGCGGATCCCGGGCGCCCCGGGCCGGCTCGAACTGGCGACGTACCACACCCCCGTGGCGATCACCCCCGCGCCGGAGGTCCCCCCGGCGAACACGCTCGGCCTGCACCGCGTCATGTTCGCCGTCGACGACATCGAGGACACCCTCGCCCGCCTCCGGCCCCACGGCGCCGTCCTCGTCGGCGTAGTGGCGCGCTACGAGGACAGCTACCTGCTCTGCTACCTCCGCGGGCCGGGCGGGATCATCCTCGGGCTGGCCCAGCAACTGGGCTGAGCCGAAGGACACGCCCCGGGCCCGGCAGGCCGCGTCCGGGCCGAGGCGTCGTCCGCGCGTTCACCGGACCGGGTCAGGAGCCGGCCGCGGCCAAGGCGACACTGTCCCAGGCGAACCCGTCCGGGTCCGTGAAGGACGCGGCGCCGGTGCTGCCGAGGACGATCCGGTGCGAGCCGGTGCCCTCGACGGCCACGCCGACCTCCTTCGCCAGCGCGCGGCGCTTGTACAGCGCCAGCTTGACGGCGCCGGGCCCGCCGGCGGTGAACTCGGTGTACTTGCCGCCGAAGCTCCTGGCCACGGTCAGGCCCCGGCCGACGTAGAACTCCCTGGTGGCCTTGACGCCCTCGACGCCGAGCAGCAGGACGACGTCGTCGATCTCGCGGGTGGCCGGGCCGGTGTCCTTCTTCGCCGAGGTCGCGATCTTCCAGGCCGTCCCGTCCGGCGCCTGGACGACGCCGCCGTAGCCCCACAGCGACCTCGCCGCGGGCTTGAGCACCGTGGCCCCGGCGGCCACGGCGTCGGCGATGAAGCCGTCGACGGTGCCCGGCCGGGACACCGTGAGCGCCATGGCGAAGCCCCGGAAACCGGTGGTCGGCGCCGCGGACTCCCGCAGGCGGACGTGCTGCTCCACGCCGAACGCGGCATAGAAGCGGTGGGCTGCCCCGGCGTCGGCCACCTCAAGGGTGACGGAGGCGAGGGACACGGTGGACGCGGTGTTCTCGTTGTTTCCCATACCCATGACGCTACGGGCGGCCCTGCGGCGGGGGCTTCTCGAATCCTGACCGGTCCCGTGGGTTTCCGGCACCTCCTACGAACCGGCCGCGGCCACCGATCGCGCGAGCTCCAGCATCGCGTCGTTGCCGGCCCTGACCGCGGTCAGCTCCGCTTGGTGCTGGCGGATGAGCTCGTCCTCGTAGGCCGTCTCGACGGTGAACCAGACCCCGACGACGTTCGTCCGGGCCTTGCAGTCGACGTCGGCGGTGGCCGTGGCGATCTCCTCCGCGGACGGCGCGGCGGCGGCCGCCCAGCGGGAGTCCTTGAGGGCGTCCCCGGGCGTGGCGTAGGAGTAGCCGCGGTCCCCCATGCAGCGCGACCAGTCCTGGAAGACGGTCCTGACCCTGGGGTCCGTCATCGAGCGTTCGAAGCCCTCGTAGTTGATCCCCACCGCGACGTCGGCGTCCCGGCCGGTGCCGCCGCGCGAGGTCAGCTCCTTCTGCGCGGCCCCGACGCACCCGCCCGGCGGCAGCCCCTTGCCCCGGAACTCGGTGGCCGATCCCGGGGCGGGCTTCCCGCCCGGCCCGAGGCCCGTACCGAGCACGGTGGTGAGCTCGGCGCCCATCGACGCTCCCCCGCTCGGCTTCCTCGCGCCGCCCGGGTCGGGCGCGTGGTAGCCGTGCACGGAGACGTCGGCGAGTTCGACCGGGTCGTACCGGTGAGCGGTCTGGCTCTGGGACGGCACCGACCCGGACCCGGGCGGCCGGGAGTACTCCAGGCCGAACCCCCGTACGCAGCGGGCGACCAGCACGGTCTGCGCCGCGTCGTACTGCCGGAACTGCTCCCCGCTGAGCAGGTAGGCCTCGATGGGCAGGGCCCGGTCGCCCGCCTCGGTCAACCGGGGGACGTCGCCGATCGGTGGCGGGTCCATCGGCGTCAGGGACGCGGACGGCCTGGCGGCGGGCGCGGCGGGGGCCGCGGGTCCGGAGGCGCAGCCGGCGGTGAGGACCAGGGGGACGAGCAGGAGGGCGGCCAGTGAACGGCCGCGGTGGGGGGACGTCATGGCGGGGCTCCTCGGGCGGCTCGGGCGGTACGGGTGGTACGGGCGGCTCGGTCGGCTCGGTCGGTGGAACGCCGACCGGGGCGCCGGGTCCCCCCCAGCCGGGCGCCGCCCCCGGGGGGCTCCGCATACGATTTAGCACCCCGTGGCTGTGTGTTTGTT
>NZ_JBHWGD010000146.1:4555-7777 GCF_042733235.1 Kitasatospora sp. NPDC059722 | reverse complement strand
TCCCGCGGTGGGGGCACGCCCGGGCGGGGCCCTCCGGGCGGCAGGGGCGGACGGGGGCAACCGGGCGCCTCGCCCGCGCGGGCCGGGCCAACCCCCCCGGGGTGCCGGGACCCCCCCGAGCGGGGCCCGGCACCCGGTCGGAGCCGGATCAGAGTTCCCAGGCCTGCGAGTGGTTGTTGTTGCGCATGTTGATGGAGCCGCCGTTCCACGGCACCGCGCCCAGGTTGGCCCACGAGTTGTGCGGGATGTACTGGTTCGGGCCGGTGTTGCGGATGCTGTACTCGCGGTAGTAGACGCGGACGTTCCAGTTCTGGTCCATGTTCCACACGGAGGCGGCGTTGTTCATGACGGCCTGGCCGTTGCCGGCCCCGCCGCCGCCGAAGTAGCCGTCGTAGTTGCCGTCCTCGCCCTTGCCGAAGAAGGCACCCTGCAGGTCGGGGCTGTAGTAGACGCACGCGTCGCCGCTGATGCAGCCGCCGGAGCTCGCGAGGGCCGGCGTGGCGGTGCCGAGGAGCACCGTACCGAGGGTGACCGCGGCCAGGGCGGCGGCCGCCATCTTCTTGTTCATCTCACTGCCTTCCGATCGGTGGAGTGGGATCCCCCGCACCCTCGTCCCGGGGCGGGTCGCATCCCTGATCGTGATCAGGCCGTGGTGCTCGGCCCGACGGGAACGACTCTGCGCCAGGAGCGGAGCCGACTTCGAGAGCGGACGGACTGTTTGGAACGTCCAACCCGTTCCCACAGCGCTGAGCTGGGGATTGGGAACGGCACGATCGGACTCCGGATCCCGTGGAACGGCTCTCCGGCAGCAGGCTTCGGTCACACGCCGGGTGGGAGGGGAATGGGAAGTCGGCCCGGCCGACTTCCCGTGCGCTCCGAGGTCCTGATCGACTTCCCTCACCGGGCAGGGCGTCTTGCCCTGTGTTGGGCCCTGCGGGCCGTTCCGGCGGGGTGTGCCCCGTGGGAGCCTGGATGGTCAGGCTCTGCACGCGATCTCGGCGAACGGATCTGTCATGCGGCACACCACCGAGTCCCAGCGGAAGGCCGCTCCGGACCGCGAGCAGGTCAAGCCCCGCGACGCCGGACGGGCCGGCGGCTCGCCCGGTGCCCTCCAGCGGTCGATCGGGAACGCCGCCGTCGGGCGGATGATCGCGCGCGAGGCGGTACAACGCGAGGCAGTACAGCGCGACGCGGACGGCGGCGCCGCGGTGCGGGACGCCGCCGCCGTCGCCGGGCGGGCGCACCGGCGGCTTCCGGGCGACGTGCAGCGGTCCATGGAGAGCGCCTTCAGCACCAGCCTGGACCACGTCCGGGTCTCGGTCGACGAGCGGGCCGCCGCGGGCATCGACGCCCGGGCGTACACCGTCGGCAGCAACATCGTCGTGCAGAACGCGGGCGTCCTGCGCGACGTCGAGACGATGGCCCACGAGATCCACCACACCACCCAGCACGACGCCCCGGCCGGCCTCAGCGACCCGGACGGCAGGTGGGAGCGCGAGGCCGCCGACGTCGGTGCCCGCGTCGCCCGCGTCGCGACCGTCCAGCGCCCGGTCCAGCGCCCGGTCCAGCGCCGAGCGGCCGACGGCCACGAAGGACACGTCCACGGCGCCGCGCTCCAGCGCCGGGTCGGCTTCGAGTTCGAGTCGCAGTGGCGGGTGCGCGACCACAACGACCTCACCGCGCAGGACGAGCAGGCCTACCAGAACGAGGTCACCCGACGCGACGGCATCATCGGCCTGAAGATCCTCCGGAACATGGCCGCGAAGGTCGCCGCCGATCTCCTGGACGAGAACGAGCAGGCCAGGACGCCCAACGAGCTCACGACGGCCTGGATCGCCGAGCTGCCCCGGCAGGGCCCGGCCGACCCGCCGCGGTTCGAGGCGACCGACGCGGGCCGGGCCCGGCTGCAGCGGGCCCGGCAGGAGAAGCCCGACGAGTACGCACGGCACGCGGAGGGCGCCGCCTATCCGCTGATGGCCAACGGCGAGATCCGGGAGACCCCCATCCGCGGCCGGGACGTCCCGAAGATGGGCGTCGTCGGCCGGGGCACGGACTACAAGCTCACCTCGGACGTCAGCCCGACGGGCGGGTCGGCCCTGGAGTGGGTCACCGAGCCGCTCACCACGAAGGACGAACTCCTCGCCGTGATGGGCGAGATCACCCGGGTCTCGGCGGCCCTGGACACCCGGAAGGACGACGAGTCCTTCCCGCTCACGGACGTGCAGCTCGGGGGCTTCACGGCGGACGCCGGGATCATGGTCTTCCCGCTGGGCGGCGAGCTGGTCTACGCGCCGCAGATGACCGGCGGCTTCAAGCTGGACGAGCTGCCCCGGCTGGTGAAGTACCTCAACGTGCCGAACAAGAAGCCGTTCACCACCTCCGCTTCCGCCTTCGAGCAGCGGAAGGAGGCCAAGGACGACCTGCACACGGGCTCCCTCGGCGAGGTCGACCAGATCCGCAAGCAGGCGGAGGACCAGGCCAAGCGGCTCGGCAAGGACGTCACCGGCGGCGAGTCCACGGCCGCGCTGGTCGGCCTGGCCACCCTGGTCGGCAGCTATCTGGTGAACGGCGACAAGCTGCCGCCCAAATCGAACTCGAAGTCGATCGCGGGCGGCCTGATGTCCCGCACGTCCTTCGCCCACAACTTCACCCTGCTGCCCCGCCCGTTCCGCGTCCACTTCCGCGAACACCCCGACCAGTTCGCCGCGTTCGTCCTCCGGGCGGCGGGCTTCGACCCGACCGACACGCAGGCGCCGGTGTACTCCAACACCGTCGAACACGGCGACGCCGGCGACCGCCGGGAGCGGGCGATCCCCCTGACCCGTCACCAGTGGCTGATGGGCATGCCCACGGGCAAGGACCTCCTGCGGAAGTACACGAACCTGAACACGGCGGAGAAGGCGGACGTGACCCAGGACGACTGGGTGCACATCCACGGCTCCCTCGGCGCGCTCGGCAGCGTCGACGACCGGGTCGGCCCGCTCGGCAAGGAGGAGGTGGCCCTGGTCGCCGAGCTGCGCCGGATGAAGGACGGCCTGCGGACCCCGAACCTCACGCCGCTCACGGTCGCCGCGTTCGACCTGGTCCAGCTGCTGAACGCGGGCAGCTCCCTCAAGTACAAGAAATAACACCGAAGTTGAGCCGTGGGGGGGGGGCCCCGCCAACGAGCGGGGCCCCCCCCCCAACCCCCCCCCCCACCCCCGCGCGGCGGCGGGTTGTCAC
>NZ_JBHWGD010000146.1:0-4545 GCF_042733235.1 Kitasatospora sp. NPDC059722 | reverse complement strand
GGATGTCCGGCGTGGGGCGCCCCGCGCGCACGGGGGGGCACCCCACACACGTGCCGCCGCCTACGGCACGGGCTGCTGCTGGGTGACGCAGTGGATGCCGCCGCCCTGGTTCCCGAGGTTGTCGATGTTGAGCTGGACGACGGTGCGGCCGGGGAAGAGGCCCTGGAGGACCCTCTTGGCGTTGGCGTCGGCGGTCGTGTCGCCGAACTGGGCCGAGATGACGGCACCGTTGCAGACGTAGTAGTTGGCGTAGGAGTCGACGAAGCTGCTGCTGACCGCGCGGATCAGGTTGTAGTCCGGCGACCGCAGCGCGGTGACCGCGATCGGCGTCCCCTGGGCGTCGGTGGACGAGGACAGGATCTGGTACTGCTGCTGCTCGTCGTTGGACCAGATGTCCGGCGGGTCGGCCGGGTTGGGGGTCTGGACGAGTCCGACGCCGGGGCCGAGGAAGCGCGAGGTGGCATCGACGTGGTCGTCGGTGATGTCCTGGCCGCTGATCCCGTCGAACCAGATGACCTTGCTCGCGCCGTAGGCCGCGCACATGGCCTGTTCGATCTGCGCCTGGGACAGGTTCGGGTTGCGGTCGGGGTTGATGATGCTGCTCCTCGTCGCCATCAGCGTCCCGGCACCGTCGGTCTCGATGGCGCCGCCCTCGCTGACCAGGCCGGCGGCAGTGAAGGAGAGGCCGAGGTAGGCGGCGACGCGCTGGGCGACGAGGGCGTCGTTGGCGTGCTGCTGGTGGTTGCCCCAGCCGTTGAAGTTGAGGCCGACGGCGTCCAGGCCGCCCGCGCCGTCGGTGCGGAAGACGGCGCCGGTGTCGCGCATCCAGCAGTCGTCGACCGGGATGGAGCCGATGACGGTGACGTTCGGGTTGGTGCAGGCCCGCCTGGCGGCGGCGACGCCGGCCGCGTTGGCGAGGAGGTGGACGGGCTCGTACTTCGCGATGGTGTTGGCGATGAGGGCGATGTTGGCCTGCACGCCGGAGAGCTTGCGCCCGTAGATGGTCGTGCTGTCGGGCCAGGCCATCCAGGTGCGGGTGTGCGGGACGCCGTCGGCCGGAACCGAGAACGCGCCCGCGAGAGCCGGGGCGGCCGGCGCACCGCCGCGCGGGGTCGTCGACCGTCCGGCGGCGCGGGCCCGGGGGCCGGTGGCCGCCGTGACGGCGGCGCCGGCGGCGGTCATGGCGGCCGCTGTCAGGAACCGCCGTCTGTTCGGGGTCCATTGGTCGGGGGTCTGATCGCTCATGGGGGATCTCCCGTCAACTCGCCGTGGGGGTGGCGAGGTTGACCGGAAAGCTATAACTGGCCAAGCGCTCGGTCAATTCTTCGCGCAGAAGTCGGGACCGGTGGGGCGCCTGAGCCCGGACGGCCGGATCCGCCGATGTCCCGATGGCCGATCCCCGGCGGTCGTTTCAGTTGCGCCCATGGCGACGCGCGCGAACGACCAGACCCCCTCGGCCGCCGGGGACGCCGGGCGTCGACGTCCCTCGGCCAAGGGTGAGCAGACCAGGGCCCGCCTGATCGCGGCCGCCCGCACCCTCCTGGCCGGCGAGGCCGCCGGGCGCTTCACCACGCGCAACGTGGCCGCCCTGTGCGGGATTTCGCACGGGATGTGCCACTACCACTTCCAGGACAGGACCGACCTGATCGTGGCCGTGATCGAGGACATCCGGCCGGAGTGGATCACCCCGCTGGAGAAGGCGGTCGACCTCCCCGGGAGCTTCACCGAACGCGCCGAGCGCGTGATCGCCCTGCTGACCCGGCCCGAGAGCCCGGACCTCGCGCACCTGCACTCGGCGCTGCACTGGCTCGCCCTCAACGACGACCGCATCAGGGAACGCCTCGACGAGGACTACCGGCGCTGGCGCGCCTGCTTCGTGCGCATGTTCCGGCTCCTGGCCGACGAACGACGGACCGGCCTCGACGCCAGGCTCCTGGGCGAGACCTTCGCGGCGGCCGTGGACGGCCTGGCCGCCGCCCAGTCGCTCGACCCCGGCACGGAGACGGGGACGGTGCTGCGCACCCTGATGACCGCGCTCACCGCCGCCTGACCTGGCTCGCCCGACCGGGCGCGGAGCCGTTCGGTTCCTTCCTCCGCCCTCCGGGTCAAAGACACCAGTCTCGGCGATCGGGCCTCCCCCCGTCAGTCCGGATCGTTCCGGATTCCGCGCCGTGCGGCGGGTGACTACCGTCCCAACCGCTCGACCACCGGGCGGTCCGGACGGGCCGCCGTCACGCGCGTTCCCAGGAGGCCACGTTGACCGCCCAGCACCCCACCCGCAGGAGCATCCTCAGGACCGGCGGCGGGCTCGGCGCCGCGCTGGCGCTGGGCGCCGCCGGCTCGCTCGCCTCGGCGAGTCCCGCGGCAGCGGCCGGCGACGGCTTCGGCCTGAGCATCGTGGACCGCAACGAGAGCGACCCGCGGATGTGGTACTACCGCTTCCGCACCTCGGCGATCGGCTGGAACCCCGCCGTGAACGTGCTGCTGCCGGACGACTACCAGTGGAGCGGGCGCACCTACCCGGTGCTGTACCTGTTCCACGGCGGCGGCAACGACCAGGACTTCATCACCTTCGACCGGGCGGGCGTCCGCGACTGGACCGCCGGCAAGCCGATCATCGTGGTGATGCCGGACGGCGGGCACGCCGGCTGGTACTCCAACCCGGTCAGCTCCAACGCGGGCCCGCGCAACTGGGAGGAGTTCCACATCAACCAGCTGCTGCCCTGGGTCGAGGCCAACTTCCGCACCTACGCCGAGTACGACGGCCGCGCGGTGGCCGGCTTCTCGATGGGCGGCTTCGGCGCGCTGAAGTACGCCGCCAAGTACTACGGTCACTTCGCCTCGGTCAGCGCCCACTCCGGCCCGGCCAGCCTGCGCCGGGACGGCGGCCTGGTGGCGCACTGGGCGAACGCCTCCTCCGCCGCGCTGGACCTGAACGGCGGCACGGTCTACGGCGTGCCGCTCTGGGACCAGGCGCGGGTGAGCGCCGACAACCCGGTGGAGCGGATCGAGAGCTACCGCAACAAGCGGGTCTTCCTGGTGGCCGGCACCAGCCCCAACCCGGTCGACTGGTTCAGCACCGTCAACGAGACCCAGGTCCTGGCCGGGCAGCGCGAGTTCCGCTCCCTGCTCGACGGGGCGGGCATCCCGTACGACGCGCGTGAGGTGCCCGGCGGCCACGAGATCCGGCCGGACATGTTCCGGCAGGACCTGGACGGCATCATCGACCGCCTGCGCAAGGCGTGAGGGCCGCCCCGGTGTTCCCCTCCCTCCTCCGGCGCGCTTCGCGACCCGCACCGGCCCCGGCACCGGCCCCGGCCACCCCGCTGCATCGGGTCCTGGTCTCCGCGCTCGCGCTGCTCGGCATGACGGCGGGCCTGACGGTCGGCGTCGGCGCCATGCCAGCGACGGCCGCCACCGGCATCGACCTCTGCGCCGAGGTCGGCTACACCGCGGGCTTCCGGGGTGACGCCCTGGTGACCGCGATCGCCGTCGGCATGGCCGAGTCCAGCTGCAACCCGCTCGCGTCCAACGTCCAGAACAACACGCCGCCGTCCACCGACCGGGGCCTGTGGGAGATCAACAGCTACTGGCACCCCGAGGTCAGCGACGCCTGCGCCTACGACGCCCAGTGCAACGCCAACGCGGCCTACCGCATCTCCAACAAGGGCACCGACTGGGCGCAGTGGTCGACCTACAAGGAGGGCGCACACCTGCGGTACCTGGACGCGGCCCGGGCCGCCGCCGACCGGCTCGGCCACCACGACCCCGGGCCGGCCCCGGTCGTCTACCCGACACAACCCGGCCGGGTCGTCTCGGCGCGCTCGGCGGACGGCCGCCTGGAGGTGTTCGCGGCCGGGGCGAACGGCGTCTCGCACGCCTGGCAGAACAAGGTGAACGGCGACTGGTCCGAGTGGGAGTCGCTCGACGGCCCCGGCGGCGCCCGGCTGACGATCGGCGCGGACGCGGACGGCCGCCTGGAGCTGTTCGCCCTCAACGGCAGCACGCTCCAGCACCGCTACCAGCTCCAGCCCTCCGGCGCCTGGTCGGGCTGGGACACGTTCGGCGCCGGCGGCCACGACCTCACCGTCGACCACAACCAGGACGGCCGCCTCGAAGTCTTCGCGTCCGGCTCCACCGGCGTCTACCACCGCTACCAGACCAACCCCACCACCTGGTCCGGCTGGGAACCCACCGGCGGGCCGGCCGACTCCCAGCTGACCAGCGAGCACGCGCCGGACGGCCGGGTGGAGGTCTTCGCCATCAACGGCACCACCGCCCAGCACCTGTGGCAGACCGGCGTGAACGCCCCGTACGACAAGTGGGTCGCCTTCGGCGGCCCCGGCACCGAGATCACCGCGGCGGCCAACGCCGACGGCCGCATCGAGGTCTTCGGCTCCAGCGGCGCCGGTGTCCACCACCGCTGGCAGACCGGCTTCTCCACCTGGTCCGAGTGGTCCTGGCTCAACACCACCTCCGGCCCCGCCGTCGGCTGAGGCCGACCTGCGTGTGGTGGCGCGCGCGCCCCCCCCGCGGGCGGGGCCG
>NZ_JBHWGD010000145.1:0-11294 GCF_042733235.1 Kitasatospora sp. NPDC059722 | reverse complement strand
GGGGGGTGGGGGGGGGGGGCGCGGGCGTCCCCGTCGGGCTCCCTCACCTTTTGTTGGGGGGGGGGGGGGGGGGCCGGGGGCGGCGGGGGGGGGGGGGGGGCCCCCCCCGGGGGCCCGGGTCAGGCGGCCACGGGGGAGGGGGACTTGGTGCGGGCGGTCATGCCGGTGACGAGCTGGTCGCGGATGCGGGCGGGCATGGCGGGGGCGAAGCGGGCGAGGTAGTGGGTGAGGTGGGTCTCGTCGCCGGTGAGGAAGGGCAGGTCGAAGACGAGGAGTTTGCGCACGGCGAGCAGCGGGACGGGGGCGCGCAGCGGGCGGAAGGCGGGGTTCCACAGGCCGCCCTCCTCGCAGACGGGGTGGAACTGGCCGATCATCAGGCCCTGTTCGACGAAGTCGTCCTTGGCCTTGCGCTGGAGTTCGTCCAGGGCGGTGGAGTCGGCGGGATCGAGGTGGGGCAGCAGGAGCAGGATGGTGAGCAGTTCGCGCTCGGACTCCTCGGTCAGGCCGTCCAGGAGGGTGTCGTACCAGGTGCGCAGCCCGGCGACGAGGGCGGGCAGGTCGCCGTCGTCCTGGCCCTCGATGGTGGCGATGTGGAACAGGCCGCGGCGCAGGGAGGGCTGGGTGTAGGGGCAGACGGGGCCGGTGCGCCCGAGGTCGGGGTGGGAGGCGGTGAGGAAGGCGCGGCTCCAGGCCAGGACGCGGGCGACCTCGGGGCGCTCGGCGCCGGCGCCGGCGTCGATCTCGGCGGCGGAGTGGACCCGCAGGACGGCGCTCACCTGGGCCCCCGCCACATCGGGCGCAGCCGCGGGCCGCCGCCGGGCAGGGCGATGGCCTCGCCGAAGCGGGTGAAGCCGTGGGTGGCGCACAGGTGGGCGCCGCCCGGGGAGCTGGTCTCGGCGTAGGCGGCCTGGCCGTCGGCGTCGATGCGCGCGGTGACGGCCGCGAGCAGGGCGGCGGCGGTGCGGGTGTGGCGGGTGACGGGGCGCACGCCGATGAACGCCAGGTAGTAGTGGGGGCGGTGGACGGGGTGGCGGCGCTGCTGGAGGCGGGTGATGGCGGCCAGGCGGTGGGCGGCCTCGGGGTGGGCGGCGGTGTCGACGGCCCGGTCCAGGGCGCGGGCGGCGCCGGTGTCGCGCCGGGCGGGGTTCTCCCACACGCCGGGGGGCAGGAACAGCAGCGCGCCGTCCAGGGCGTCGGTGGTCATGACGCCGTCGTGGGCCAGGCACTGGGCGAGGTGGACGCGGAAGAAGGCGGGCAGGACGCGGGCGCGGTGGGCGCCGTCGGGGAAGGCCCAGCGCATCAGGGCGTCGTCGTGGAAGGCGGCGGCCAGGGTACGGGCCAGGGGTTCCTCCTCGCCGTCGCGCGCGGGGCGGACCGCGGGCGGGGGCGGGGGCGGCGGGGTCAGGGGGGCGAGCGCGGCGGCGCCGGGTCGCAGGGTGGCGGTGGTCAACGGACACACTCTCCTCGGCGGGATCGGTAGACGATCGGCGGGATCGGTGGACAAAAGGGCTGCGCGGGGGGAAGCCGGTTCAGGCGCGGGCGAGTTCGCTGACGCGCGCGTGCAGGCGCGGCAGGTAGTGCTCGGCCTCGGGCTTGATCAGGACGCTGCGCAGGATCCGCGCCCCGTCGGCGTCCGCGAGCGCGCCGGGGTGGCGGCGGGTGAAGTCGGCGGCGTCCACGCGCAGCAGGCTCAGGTAGACGGGGTCGTCCTCGGCGCTCATCCCGGCGCGCAGGACGCGTTCGCCGGCGGCGTCGGTGCCCGCCAGCGACAGCGGGCCCGTGCCGGTGGGCAGGTAGGTGACGATGTCCAGGTCGGGCTGCTGGTAGAGCGTCAGGTCCGGGCTGTCCCGGATGAGGTCGGCCCAGGCGAGGGCGGCGCGGCGCCCGCCGGCCAGGACGGCGCCGAAGCCGCCGGGGGTCAGCGGCAGGAGCTGCAGGGTCAGCCACAGCGCGGCGGCCGAGGCGCCGGCGCGTGAGCACTCCAGGCTGATCTCGCCCAGGTGCAGTTCGGCGTCGGTGAAGTAGGTGTAGGGCGAGTCGTGGGCGAAGTGGCGGCCGATGGCGGGGTCGGCGAACAGCACCGCGCCGCAGCCGTAGGGCTGCAGGCCGTGCTTGTGGGGGTCGACGGTCACCGAGTCGCAGCCGCCGACCGCCCGCCAGGGCCGCGGGTCCAGGCCCAGGGCGGCGGCCTGGGCGGGGTCGGCGGCGAGCAGCGCGAAGAACCCGCCGTAGGCGGCGTCCACGTGCACCCGCGCCCCGTAACGGCGGGCCAGCGGCAGGATCTCGTGGACGGGGTCGACGGCGCCGAGCCCGGTGGTGCCGGCGGTGACCACCACCGTGCCCACGTCGCCGCCGCGCAGCAGCGCCTCCAGCGCGCCCGCGTCCATGCGGCCCAGGCCGTCGGCGGCCACCGCCACCCCGCGCACCCCCAGGACGTGGCACATGCGGCTGTGCGTGTAGTGGGCCTGCTCGCTGTAGGCCACCGCCCGCCCGGGGTGGCTCTGGCGCGCCACGTACAGCGCCTCCAGGTTGGCGATGGTGCCGCTGCTGGTGAGGTGGCCGACGTGGGCGGGCAGCGCGAACATGGCGGCCAGCGCCGCCACGCACTCGCGTTCCATGTCGCTGGTGGCCGGGCCGCCCTCGTAGGCGTGGTTGTTGGGGTTGAAGCGCATCGCCGCCAGGTAGCCGACGACGGCCGCCGGGTGCGGGGGCTTGACCATCTGCCCGGCGTAACGGGGATGGAAGAACGGGTAGTTGTGCTCCAGGCGCTTGGCGAAGCGCTCGAACGCGGCGGCGAAGTCCGCGTCGTCCACGTGGTGCGAGGGGTGCGGCTCGAAGGGCCCGAACCGCTCGCCCCACCGCTCGACGACCTCGGCCGCCCTGCCCAGCCAGTACCGCAGGTCCACGCTCCCGCCCTCCCCTTCGAGTCCCCCCGGATCCCCGCGGGCCGTCCACGCCGGCGCGCGGCTTCCAGCTGCCTGGAGCCGTTTCGAGGGATCCTCCAGTGCTTCCCGAGCCACGGTGACCCGCACGGCGCAACAGGCGCGCAACACGCCCAGCTCGCCGCACCCCGCACCCCGCACACCTGCGACCTGCGCCGCACGGACGGCGCCGGCCCCAGCGGGACTCCGCCGCCGCGCGAGCGGGCGCTGCTGCAATCGCCCCCGGAAGATCCCGGACCCGAAGCCTCGCACCCCGTCCGCGAGTCCGGCCCGCAGCTCCAGACAAGCCCCACAGACCCGCCGCCCCGGAGGACCCACGATGGTGAGCAGACGCAGGATGATCGGCGCCGCCCTGGCGACCGGGGGAGGAGTCCTGCTGATGCGCACCACCCTGCGCCCGGCCGCCTCCCTCACCCCCGCGGGCCCGGACGCGGCCGACCGCCACGGCCCCGGCCACGTCCACGAGAGCGCCACCCCCACCGGGCAGCCGGACCCCGGACCCGACGCCGGCCCCCGGCTGGCCGGGAAGTTCTCCCTGGCCATGCCCCTGCCCCCGGTGCTCAGCCCCGTCTCCACCGACGGCGGCGCCGACACCTACGCCGTCACCATGCTCCAGGTCCACACCCCGATCCTGCCCGGACGCCCCGCCCGGGTCCTCGCCTACAACGGCGCCTTCCCCGGCCCCGTCATCCGCGCCCGCTCCGGGCGCCCGGTGGTCGTGCGCCAGACCAACCTCCTGGACGAGCCGGCCTCCGTCCACCTGCACGGCGCCAGCGTGCCCGCCGACAGCGACGGCGACCCCATGACCCTCATCGCCGCCGGCCGCACCCGCACCTACACCTACCCCAACGACCAGAGCCACGCGAACCTGTGGTTCCACGACCACGCCCACCACGCCGAATCCGAACACGTCTACCGCGGCCTGGCCGGCTTCTACCTGCTCACCGACGCCACCGAAGCCGCCCTGCCCCTGCCCTCGGGCCGCTACGACCTGCCCATCGCCCTGCGCGACGCCCGCTTCGACACGGACGGCAACCTCGTCTACCGCATGGACGACCCGTTCAACCGCACCACCATCCTCGCCAACGGCCGCCCCTGGCCCCGCGTGGAGGTCGCCGCCCGCAAGTACCGCCTGCGCCTGCTCAACTCCTCCAACCTGCGCTTCTTCTCCCTCAAACTGGAGGACGGCGGCCCGATCACCCAGATCGGCTCCGACGGCGGCCTGCTGGAACGCCCCCACGTCACCGACACCGTCGACCTCTCACCCGGCGAGCGCGCCGACGTCGTCATCGACTTCTCCCGCTACCGCGTGGGCACCGGCGTCACCCTCACCAACGCCATGCCCCCCGGCCCGCCCGAACACGTCGGCCAGGTCCTGCGCTTCGACGTCACCCGCGCCGCCCACGACCCCAGCTCGGTCCCCGCCCGCCTGCGCACCCTGCCCGCCCTGCCCGAACCCGACCGCGAACGCACCGTCGTCCTGCAGGTCGACGAGGACGGACGCGCCGAACCCCGCGGCATGATCGACGGCAAGACCTACGACCCCGACCGCGTGGACGCCGCCATCACCCACGGCACCAGCGAAGTGTGGACGGTCACCAACGCCAACAAGGACGTCCCCCACAACTTCCACCTCCACCTCGTCCAGTTCCGCGTCCTTCAGCGCAACGGGCAGCCCCCCGGCCCCGAGGAGTGCGGCCTCAAGGACACCGTGCGCCTGCTGCCCGGCGAAAGCGTGCGCCTGCAGGCCGTCTTCGACACCTACCGCGGCCGCTACCCCTACCACTGCCACCTGCTCGACCACTCCGCGATGGGCATGATGGCCCAGATGGAAATCTCCTGACCCACCCCCTTCGGGGCCGCCCGTGCGCCGGACGGCCCCCAAGGGCGGGCACCGGCGGCTCAGGACGCACGGATGCCCCGGCCCGGCGCCGGGACCCCCGCCGGACCGGGCCCCGGCCGCCGCCCTCCACGGCCCCGGCCCGCGCGGCGGTGCCCAACCGCTGCTCATCCCGTCCGCCTCCGACCGACCGTCAAACAGCACGTGCCGTACCGCAGGCGGCCCCTCTCCGCGCCTACCGCCCCGCCCCCGTCTGCGGTGCGGTCTGTGATGCGCCCTGCGGTGCGGCCTCCAGTGCGCGCAGCCCGGCCGCCACGCGCTCCAGGACCTTCGCCCGGTGCGGGTGGTGCGCCGGGACGACGGCCAGCGCCGCCAGCGCCTCCTGGAGCAGCGCCCGCCGCCGCCCGGGCAGGTGCGCGACCTGCGCCGAGCGGCTCGACTCCTCCAGGACGTACGCCAGCCGCGTGGCGTACACCTGCGGGCTCACCGCGAACAGCAGCCGGTAGACGGCCAGTCCGGCGGGCGCGTGCAGCACCCGCCCGTCGTGGCTCAGCAGCCGCATCCGCGCCCTGAGCACCAGATCCCGGTCCGTGTTCATCTCCATCGAGCCCCCTCGTATCGCCCTGCCCCACCCCGCCCCCGGCCCGCACGCAGCACGAGGCGCGCGCCGGCCCCCGAAGGCGGGAGCCGGCACGGAACCGGAGAGGTGGATGCGGACGAGTCTGCGGGTGGGCGCCAGGGGCGCACAAGGCGAAACCCGGGTGCTCTGCGTCCTACCGCAACCACCCGCCGACCTGGCAGGATTGGACTCGCCACACACCCGGGACGGGCCCTGCGGAAAACCGGTTGCCGCCCCGCCGTGCACCCGGCACAGTGATCCCCGACGACGCGATCAACCGCGTACCGCGAATGACGAAGGGGGACTTGGCGATGCACCGCACCTATCCGGGTTCCCCGCGTTATCGCGCGAGCCGTCCCGCCGCGCGCTGAAGCCGCCGCCGGCCCGCCGGGGCTGGGCCAGCACCGCTTCCGTGTCCGTTTCCGCGTCCGTTTCCGCGGTTCTTCCCGCGCTTCTCTTCTGTGGTTCCTCGGCTCTCCGCGCGTGCCGCGCACGGCAGTTGAGGACCCGTCTTCTTCCTCCGAGGGCGAGCTGGGCACTGGTGAGCCCAAGGGCCTGTAAAGCCCCCGCTTCGGCTGTGGCGGTTCGAATCCGCCCTCGCCCACCCCGCAGCCCCCGCCCCGGCCGGACGTGTCCGGCGGGGCGGGGCTAGCCTGGGCGCATGTTCGTTCTGGAGCTCTCGTACACCGCCCCGCTGGAGCGCGTCGACGCCCTGCTGCCGCAGCACGTCGAGTGGCTGAACGGCCACTACGCCGACGGCACGTTCCTGGCCTCCGGGCGCAAGGTGCCGCGTGACGGCGGGGTGATCCTCGCGGTGGGCGAGGACCGGGCCGCGATCGAGGCGCTGGCGGCCACCGACCCGTTCGCGCGCGAGGGCGTGTGCGCCTACCGCGTCACCGAGTTCCTGGCCACCGTCACCGCCCCCGCCCTGGACGCCTACCGCCAGCAGCTGCCCGCCTGAGCGCCGCCGCGCCGTCCGTCCGCCGCGCCGTCCGTCCGCCGGTTCCGCTCCCGGCGGAAGATCGTCCGGATTCGTCCGGTTCCGGCCGTCGTGGCCCCGGGGTGTTCCCGGAGGCGTGTAGTGTGCCCCGTCCCGGTCGCCGGTACGGGGCACCGTCGCGTTCTGGCTACGATCGGTCGCACGGGGCAAGGACGCGCAGGACTGTGGCGGGAGAGAGACGGATGGCACACGCACGGGCCGGCCGGCAGGCCGAGCCGGGTGATCTGGTGGACGTGGCGCGGCTGGTGACGGCCTACTACGCGCTGCACCCCGACCCGCAGGAGGCGGGTCAGCGGGTGGCGTTCGGGACGTCGGGGCACCGGGGCTCGTCCCTGGACGCGGCGTTCAACGAGGACCACATCGCGGCGACCACGCAGGCGATCTGCGAGTACCGGGCGCTGCAGGGGGTGGCGGGGCCGCTGTTCCTGGGCGCGGACACCCACGCGCTGTCGGAGCCGGCGAAGGCGACGGCCGTGGAGGTGCTGGCGGCCAACGGCGTGCAGGTGCTGCTGGACTCGGCCGACGGCTACACCCCGACGCCGGCGGTCTCGCACGCGATCCTGGCGCACAACCGGCGCAGCCCGCGCGCGCTGGCGGACGGCATCGTGGTGACGCCCTCGCACAACCCGCCGCGCGACGGCGGCTTCAAGTACAACCCGCCCAGCGGCGGCCCGGCCGGCTCGGAGGCGACCGGCTGGATCCAGGACCGCGCCAACGAGCTGATCCGCGAGGGCCTGCGCGGGGTGCGCAAGGTGCCCTACGCGCGGGCGCTGGCCGCGGCCACCACCGGCCGTTACGACTACCTGGGCGCCTACGTCGAGGACCTGCCGCGCGTGCTGGACCTGGACGCGGTGCGCGCCGCGGGCCTGCGCATCGGCGCGGACCCGCTGGGCGGGGCGTCGGTGGCCTACTGGGGGCGCATCGCCGAGGCCCACCGCCTGGACCTGACCGTCGTCAACCCCGAGGTCGACCCGACCTGGCGGTTCATGACGCTGGACTGGGACGGCAAGATCCGCATGGACTGCTCCTCCCCGTCGGCGATGGCCTCCCTGATCGGGCGCCGCTCCGAGTACCGGATCGCTACCGGCAACGACGCGGACGCCGACCGGCACGGCATCGTCACCCCCGACGGCGGCCTGATGAACCCCAACCACTACCTGGCGGTGGCGGTGGACTACCTCTACCGCCACCGCGGCGACTGGCCGCTGGACGCCGCGGTCGGCAAGACGCTGGTCTCCTCCTCGATGCTGGACCGCGTCGCCGCCGACCTGGGACGCGAGCTGGTCGAGGTCCCGGTCGGCTTCAAGTGGTTCGTCGACGGCCTGCTGGAGGGCTCGATCGCCTTCGGCGGCGAGGAGTCGGCCGGCGCCTCGTTCCTGCGCCGCGACGGCGGGGTGTGGACCACCGACAAGGACGGCATCCTGCTGGCGCTGCTGGCCTCCGAGATCACCGCCGTCACCGGCGCCACTCCCAGCGCCTACTACCGCGAGCTGACCGCGCGCCACGGCGCCCCCGCCTACGCCCGCGTGGACGCCCCGGCCGACCGCGAGCAGAAGGCCCGCCTGGCCCGCCTGGCCCCGGAGCAGGTCACCGCGGGCGAGCTGGCCGGCGAGAAGGTGACCGCGGTGCTGGCCAAGGCCCCGGGCAACGGCGCCGCCATCGGCGGCCTCAAGGTCTGCACGGACAACGCCTGGTTCGCCGCCCGCCCCTCGGGCACGGAGGACGTGTACAAGATCTACGCCGAGTCCTTCCACGGCCCCGAGCACCTGGCCCGGGTGCAGGAGGAGGCCCGCGCCCTGGTCGGCGAGGTCCTCGGCGCCTGACGCCCCGCCCGCCCGCCGTGCCCCGGACCGCGCCGCCGCGGTCCGGGGCACGCGCATGCCCGCACCTCCGCGCGCGTCCGTACGTACCTCCGCGCCGGGCCGTCCGCCGTCCGCGCGGGCCGTCCGCGCGGGCCGTCCGCGCCGGGCTCCCGGGGCGTGTCCTAGAGGGTGCCGAAGGGCCCCTGCTCGGCGAAGCGGGCCAGGCCCCGGGCGAAGACCTCCGCCTCGCCGGGCGGCCAGGAGGCGAGCGCCTCCTCGATGCCGCCGGCCAGGCGCCGGCGCATCACCTCCACCACCTCCTCGCCGGCCGCGGTGAGCGCGAGCAGGGTGGCGCGCTGGTCGCGGGGGTCGGCCTCGCGGCGCAGCAGGGCGGCGTCCTCCAGGCGGGTGGCGCGGCGCGAGACGCCGGAGCGGTCGAGGCCGATCTCGGCGGCCAGGTCGGCGGCGCTGCGCGGCCCGAAGCGGGCCAGGCCGCTGAGGACGGGGTAGGTGACCTCGTCCACGGCCTCGCCCAGACCCGCGGTCAGGCGCCGGTAGAGGGCGGTGCGGGCGGGGCGGCGCAGCAGGGCGGCCAGGGCCTCGGGGAAGGGGTCGCCGAGCGAGGGGGCGTCCGAGGGAGCGTCCGAGGGGGCGTCCGAGGGGGCGTCCGAGGGGACGTCCGAGGGGACGGCCGGGGGAGTGTCCGGGGGAGTGTCCGGGGGGACGGGGGAGGGCGGGGCGGGGGACGGGGAGGCGTCGGGGCTGTGGTTCACCCCCCGATCGTAGCGTGCGTGGCGCACGCATTCCGTGTAGAGTCCTCTTCCAGAAAGCGTGCGCGACGCACGCATCTCGGTTTCCGGCCGTCCCGGACCGCGCCACCCCCATGCCCGAAGGAGCCGTTCTCATGACCGCCGCCGCCCACACCACCATCACCGCCGCCATCAACGACCTGCTCTTCACCCCCTCCCTGCCCCTGGAGGACGCCATCGAGCGGCACTTCACCCCCGACTACCGCCAGCGCACCGACGGCACCTGGGCCGACCGCGCCGGCTTCGCCGAGCACATCGGCCACCTGCGCGCCGTCGTCGCCTCCGGCTCCATCGATGTCCACGAGGAGTTCCACGCCGACGGCCGCACCGCCGACCGCCACACCGTCCACGTCGTCAAGACCGACGGCAGCGAGGTCAGCATGGAGGTCTACGTGTTCGGCGAGTTCGGCCCCTGCGGGCGCTTCGCCCGCATCGAGGAGACCACCCTGCTCCTCAAGGGCGCCGAGACCGACCGCGACCTCGGCTCCGCCCGCGCCTGACCCCTCACCGCCGCACCGGGGCGGGGACCTGGTCGACCCCCGCCCCCGCCGGCGTCCCCGCGACCACCGCGGCGTGCCGCGCCCGCGTGGTCGCCGCCGCCGCACCCGCCGCCACCAGCGCCGGCACCGCCGCCGCCAGCGGGAAGAACCGCCCGCCCAGCACCCCGATCGCCCAGCTGCCCGCCACCCCGCCCGCCGCCGTCCCCAGGTACAGCGCACTGGAGTTCAGCGAGATCAGCAACGGCGCACCACCCGGATCCAGCGACGCCATCCGGTGCGGCAGCGCCACCGACACCGCCCACCCCGCCAGCGGCGTCACCACCGCGTACACCAGCGCCCCCGCCATGCTGCGCCCCAGCCACGGCAGCGCGGCGAACGATCCGGCCGCCACCAGCGAACCGGTCAGCAGCACCCGGCGCACCCCCACCCGGTCCACCAGGCGCCCGCCCAGCCAGCTGCCCGCCACCGACGCCGCGCCGGTGACCGCCAGCACGGTGCTCAGCCGGCCCGCGTCGCCCCCGGTCGCCCCGGAGAGCGCGGTCGCCAGGTAGATGTAGACGCTCTGGAAGGCGAGGAAGAACACCAGCGTGGTGGCCGCCGCCCCCAGCACCCGCGGGCGCCCCAGCGGTGCCAGGCGCGCCGCGAGGCCCGCGGGTGCGGCGGGCGCGGGCAGGGTGCGCAGCAGCAGCGCCAGCCCGGTCAGCGCCGCCAGGCCCAGCGCCGTGACCAGCCACATCGTCAGCCGCCAGTCGCCGCGCCCCACCCAGGTGCCCACCGGCACCCCGAGCGCGGTGGCCACCGTCATCCCGCCCAGCACGGTGGCCAGCGCCCGCCCGCGCCGCTCGGGCGCCACCAGCGCGGTGGCCACCGCGTTGGCGGCCGGCGTGTACAGCGCCGCCCCGGCCGCCGCCAGCACCCGGGTGGCCAGCAGCGCGCCGAAGGTGGGCGCCAGCGCGCTGAGCGCGTTGGCGGCGGTGAACACCGCGAGCGCGGCCAGCAGCAGTCGCCGGCGCGGCCAGCGGGCGGTCAGCGCCGCCAGCACCGGCGCCAGCAGCGCGTAGCCGAGCGCGAAGACGGTGACCAGCTGGCCGGCGGCCGGCACGGACACCCCCAGGTCGGCGGCGACCGGGCCGAGGATGCCGGCCACGACCATCGAGTCGGTGCCCACGGCGAAGGTGCCGAGGGCGAGCAGGAGCAGGCGCACGGGCATGGAAAGGAGCCCCCCGATTGTTTGACGAACGCGCAACAGTTTGACGCTCGTCAAACACTAGGGATTGGTGGATGATTGTCAAACCAACGGCCCGGTGCCCGGTGCCCCGACCGCCCCGATGCCCGACCGCCCGCGACCGCCCACCGCCGTCCGTGACCCCTGCGAGGACCCGAGCGCCATGACCGAAGACGAGCGGCTGCCCCAGCCCGCCACCGCCGACCTCGACCTCGTCACGGTCCTGGCCGCCCTCGGCGACCCCGTGCGCATGCGCCTGCTCCTCAGCTACGCCGACGGCGCCGAGCACTCCTGCGACCCGCGCGGCCTGGGCCTGGACCACCTCCACAAGTCGACCGTCTCCCACCACATGCGCGTCCTGCGCGAGGCGGGCGTCACCACCACCCGCGTCGCCGGCCGCAACCGCTTCGTCAGCCTGCGCCGCACCGACCTCGACACCCGCTTCCCCGGCCTGCTCGACGCCCTCCTCACCGCCGCCCCCGCCCCGGCACCCTGACGGGCCCGGCCCCGAACGCGGCGGCGCGGGGGGGGCGGGCGCGGCGGGGGGGGGGGGGGGG
>NZ_JBHWGD010000144.1:3728-11302 GCF_042733235.1 Kitasatospora sp. NPDC059722 | reverse complement strand
AACCGCGGGCGGCCGAACGGGGCGCAGGCCGGCGTCGCGGGGCGGGGGGCGCTGGGGCCCGGCGGCCTGCGGTGGGTGCGGGCGCCGGACGGGCCCGAGTGTCAGCCGGCGATGCTCGGGCCGGAGCGATCCGGCGTGCGCAGCCGCGGGTTGGGCTGCCCGGCGCCGGCGCCGGCACGCGTGAGTGCCCACTGGGCGATACCCATGGTGACCGACCGGGCCGGCTCGGGCGGAAACGGCAGTGGCGTGCGGCGCTCCGGCTCCAGGGCGGTGCGATCGGTCCGGGCTCCGGCCGGCAGGTCGAGCATCGACTCCGCGCCGGAGCGGGCGGCGCCGACGCCGAGACCGCCGCCGCGATCGCCGCCGACCTGTCCGTGGCCCGCCGCGGGTCCGGTGCGCCGCCGGCCCGAGGGTGGTGCGGCGCGGCCGTGTTCAGCGGATCGCCGTGAGGCGGGCCTCTGCGGCGTCGAGGAGGAGGTCGAGCGCGTACGGGTAGCCGCTGCGGCGCATGTCGTCGGCGAGGAGGTCGGCGGTGGCGGCGATGTGCGGGTGGGTGGTGGCGTCGACGCGGGCGTAGGAGGCCTGCCAGACCTGCAGGTCCGCCGCCTGGGACACCGCGGGGAGGGCGAGGGCGGCGGCGTCGAGGGCGGCGAAGCCCAGGCTCTGGTCGACGAAGGCGTGGTAGAGGCGGACGGCCTCGGGGTCGGGGAAGCCCGCGGTGCGCAGGACGCCGAGGATGGTCTCGACGGCGGCGATCTCGTGGGTACGGCCGGTGGTGCGGTGGGCGGCGAGCAGAGCGGCCTGCGGGTGGGTCTGGTAGGAGGAGTGGATGCGCAGGCCGATGGCGCGCAGGTCGGCCCGCCAGTCGCCGGTGGGCTGCCAGCCGGCCTGGGCGCGGCCGATGAGTTCGTCGGTGATGGCCAGCAGCAGGTCGTCGCTGCTGTGGAAGTACCGGTAGACGGCGCTCGGGTCGGCGCCGAGAGCGGCGCCGAGTCGCCGGGCGGTGAGCGCGTCGGCGCCGTGCTGCCCGATCAGCCGCAGCGCCGTGTCGACGATGAGCTCCTGGGAGAGCACCACGCCCTGTTTGGTGGGCCGACGCCGTCGGCGCTGGGGCTCGGGCACCACGCGTTCGCTCATGCCCGGATCCTATGTCGACATGGTTGTCGTAGGAGCGGGGAGGCGCGGATCTCCGGCAGAGTCGGACCGAACGCGCCGGTGCGCTTCCGACTACCGCTCCCCAGGGCCGCCATCGGCAGTTCGACACCCCGCTCGCCGTGATCGATGCCGGCGAGATCTCCTTCGCTCACACCCGGCAGGAGCTCCCGTCGGCCATCACTGCGGTCCTCGCCACGACCACCGGAGACATCCGCGCCGACGCCCGCGCCGACGACGTCTCCGCCCCTACCACGCGCACCTTGCCGGCGGGGCCGGTGAGGGGGCAGCCACCAGCCTCTGTGGACGTGGTGGTCGCGGCCGCCTGCCGGCTCCGCCGGACGCCGTGAATCGGACGTAGCTTGGATGTAGGCGACGATCCACGCGGCGGATCGACACACCCATTGGGGGTCGCCATGGGAGCCGATCGGATCCAGGAGAAGGCCCGCGCCGAACCGGAGCTTTCGTATCAGGTCGTCTCGCCCCTGCTGAGCGCCTTATCGGACCCGGAACCGGCAGTCCGGATCGCCGCGTTGCGGGCTCTGGTCCAGCTGCCGTTGCCCCGGCGGGCCTGGATCGCCGTGGCCGATGCGGTGCTGGCGGTGCTCGAACCCGGCGGCTACGGGACCGAGAGGTCGGCGGTACTGGCCGTGGCGGGCCGGGTGCCGACCGCGCGGGTTCGGAGGCGGCTGGCCGAGCTGCTCGACGAGCTTCCGGGAGACCGGGAGCCTGCCGTTGACGCGCTGGTCACGGCGCGCAGCCCAGTGGTGGTGCCCTGGGTCGTCGCCCGGACGCGGAGCGTTGATCGGGACGAACGGATCGAGGCCGCTCGCAAGCTGGCCGTGATCGGGCTGCCGGAGGAGGAGGCCCGCCGGATCGAGGACCACGGTGACCTCGACGTGCAGTTCTGGCTCGGGCTGGCGGTGGCACGGGGCGGTGGATCGACCCGGTGGCTCGGGAAGGCTCTTGATCGGCTTGCTCGGGGGGACGAGTACCTCCGGTCTCTCGACTATCCGAGCTCACTGCCCTGGGAGACCTTCGCAGCCTTCACCCCGGTCGACACGGCGCTCGGGGACTTCCTGCGGAACCGGGTCCCGGACGGAGTGACGCCGACGGACGCCGACGAGATCGTCCGACTGCTGCTCGACGCGGACAGCATGGCGCGGCGTCCACCGCCGACGCAGGGCGCCCGCACGGTCCCGGCAGCGGTCGCGGGCCTGCACCGTGTCGTGGCGGACCGGCTGGCCGAGCGCTTGCTCCCTCCGGACGGGCAACTGCGCCTCGAACCCGGGGCCCTTCCGGTGGAGGACGATGCCGCAGCGGGTGCATTGCTCGCGTCCTTGCTCGCCCGTGCGGTCGAGACGCGCCCACCGCAGGACTGGCTGCCGATCGGTCAGGGCGTGGTCGGGGCGGCCGCCGGTCACGGCGCGTTCGTACCCGATCTTCCCCGGCTGTTCGACACGCACCGTGACATCGGGCGGGTGGCCGTCGGGTTGCGGGACGTGGACGAGTTCCCCGCGACGGGACTGCGGTGGCAGATCACGTGGCTGGTGTCGCGCGCGACCGTCCCGGACATCGTCCGGCAGACGGCGAGCAGGCTGCACTCTGTGTCGGTGCCGGACCGAGTGTCCGCGCTTCAGGTGCTCGAGGACGCGATGAAGTACCGGAGCTGGCCTGTCGGTCCGGTCTTCGGGGGTGACGGCAGTCCCGCGGACACGGCCGGGAACGGCGGCGCAGTGATCGACGACCGTGAGCCCGTGCGGAACATCGATTCTCCGGCCCCGGCCCCGGCCCCGGCGCTCCCGCCTCTCCCTACCCCAGCCCCGGCCCCGGCGCTCCCACCTCTCCCCACCCCAGCCCCTGCCCCGGCGCTCCCGCCGCTGGGGGCCCCGGCCCCGGCCGGCGAGTCCGTTTCGTCCCCATGGAACCCGGCGAATCCCGGTGGCTACGGAAGCGGGGGACCGCCGGCTCGGCCTCAGAAGCGCCCCTGGTTCCGGTTCCGGTCCTCACACGCGGACAAGGACCTCCCGAACGTCGGAACCGGCCGCCTGGAATCCCGACCCGCACCCGCCCGGGACGGGGGTCTGTCGCCGGACGAGCGCGGCCCGCTCGACGAACGGTCGATCAACTTCTGGGTCGAGGAGCCCGAAACGGGCTTCGCCGCCGTGACCGCCCTTGAGGTGGGACGGCCCTACCGAGGCTGCTTCCGGGTCGGCGCACCGGTGCCCGGCAACCTGCTGACCGATGCGGCCCCGATCCCCGCTACGGACATCCCGGCGTCCGGGCTGGAGACCCGCTGGGAGGTCTGGTCCCGCGACGTCGAGCTGATACCGCCGGAAGGGGCGCTGTTGTTCCGCTCCGGGCCCGCTCCCGTCACGTTCGAGGCCGTCGAGACGGCCGACGGACCGCAGTGGCAGGCCGCGTTCGACCTGACGATCCCGCGTTTCGGTGACTCCGAGCTCCGCACGCTCGGTGTCACGCTGCGCACCGACGGGTCACCCGCCCTGCACGCGCGGGTGTTCGCGCGCGGCGATCTCTACCGCGAGCTGACCGTGACGTTCTACACCGCCCCGACGCACCGGGCGTGGCTACTTCCGCACAGAGCACCGAAGGGACCGTCGACGACCGTCGACGAAGTGGAGCTCCTGCCCGCCGAACACACCGGAGTGCGCATCCCCGTGGACTGGTTCGACCCGCTGACCGAGCTGCGCCTGTCGATGAACGGAAACACGGTGAACTGGGAGCTGGAGACCACGGACCCACGCCGGGAGGACAGCGAAGCCCATGGCACCGTTCCGTGGAAGCCCGCGGCCACCGTGGTGCAGCGCATCGCCGAACTCCGTTCTGCACTCAAGGACTTCAGAGAGGAGTTCTCGGACCTGCTCGACGACGTGGAGCCGGCCGACCTCGTCGGCCGCCTCGCTCGGTTCGAGCCGTGCCGGGACTGGAGTGCGCCGGTGGACCGCGCGGACGAGCGGCACCGCAGGGCCTGGGAGGAGGCGGTCCACAGCAGGAAGCTTCGGCGTCTCGGGTCCAACGGCCGTGCGTTGTACCTGGCGCTGTTCCCCGCGGGCACCGAGCTCAATGAACTGGTCGGCGGGCTCGCGGCGGGCGACCGGCTCAGGATCGTCTGGTACCCGGAACAGAGCGAGCGGCTGCCGCACGTTCCGTGGGCCTTGCTCTACACGGGGCCGGAGCCCACTGATCGCGCGCCCGTCGAGGTGGGCAGGTTCCTCGGGATGCGGTTGCGGGCAGAGCACCAAGCCCATCGGGTCTCTGCCGGCCGGGCACTTGGGGAGAGCGAGCAGACCACCCGGGCCCACCTCCTCTACTGGGGCAGCGCGGACGGTGACATCACTGCGCCGGAGGCACGGGTGCACCGCGGCGAACTGCGCCGCTGGACCGGCCTCGTGCTGCCGTCGGGCCCGGACGGCGCACGTGCCGAGGTGAGAGAGTTCCTGACCGAGCCCGGTCCCTCCCCGGTCCGGCTCGTGTACGCGTACTGCCAGGCCGCCGGGACCGGATCGGCACCAAGGCTCCGCTTCGGCAGCACCAATGACCCCGAGGAGGAACTCGACCTGTCGGACCTGCGCGCCGGAGCGCCCTTCCCCGACCGCCCGCTGGTGTTCCTGAATGCCTGCGGCACGTCCGCCGCCGGCCCGGGCGAGGCCAACGAACTGGAGGAGGTCTTCTTCGAGCGCGGGTGCCGCGTGTTCATCGGCACCGAGGGCGAGGTGCCGATCAGGCTGGCCGCCCGCCTGGCCGAGGTCTTCTTCCACTTCCTGTACCTGCGGCCCGACGGCCACGCCGTGCCCGCGGGGGAGGCGATGGTGCAGGCCAGGCGGTTCCTGTGGGACGAGTACCGCAACCCGGGCGGCCTGTTCTACAACTACGTCAACGACTACAAGGTGTGCGTCCGGAGTTACGCCGCGGTCTCGGCCCTGCGTTGACGGGGGCCGGCCGTGCACCCGGAGGTGCGACGATGAGTAGGCAACCATCGGACGTCATAGCGGAGTTCCTGACCGTCGACCCGGCGCGACGGCTGCGGCTGGCCGACGAGCCCGGTGCGCGGGAGCCGCTGAGGGCCCTGCTCGGCGAGGACGGGTTCCGGGAGCTCCAGGCCCTCGCCCGGTCGGCACGCGAGCCCGGCCATCTCGCCACCAGACCGGTCGACCTGATCTTCCTTCCGGGGGTCATGGGCAGCGTGCTCGCCAGCCAGGGCCAGGGCGGCATCTGGTGGATCGATCCGCGGACCCGGCACCGTCTCGACGATCTGCGCCTGTCCCCTGACGGGACGACCGACGAGGACGAGGGTTTCCAGGTGGGTCCGGTCGTCGTCGACCCGGGCTACGATGCCTTCTTCACTGCGACCCGTGGTCGGTCCGACCTGGGCTACCAGGGCTTCCCCTACGACTGGCGCAAACCGATCGCGGCGGATGCCGCCCGGCTGAGGGACGCTGTGCTGGCCGCGCACGCGGCGAACGGGGGCCGTCCCGTCCACCTGGTCGCGCACAGCATGGGCGGCCTGGTGGTCCGGACGACCCTCGGCCGCTACCCCGAGCTGTGGCGGCAGGTCGGCAAGGTGGTGTTCCTCGCGACGCCGCACTACGGTTCACCGGCCATCGCGGGCTACCTGAAGAACCACTTCTGGGGGTTCAGCTGGTTCGCCGTGCTGGGGAAGTACCTGAGCCGCCGGACGTTCCGCTCGATGTGGGGCGTACTCGCTCTGCTGCCGGCACCCGTGGGCGTCTACCCGGGCACTCGTGATGACGATCCGAAGCCCGCGGAGGGCGGAGACCGATATCCGCACCCATGCGCGAACTTCGACCTCTACGATGCGCACTCCTGGCGGCTCGACGGCCTCACCGCCGAGCAGGAGGATCGACTCCAGACGGTCCTGTCGGCCGCCGGTGCGGCGCACCGCGAGCTCCACGCCTGGCACGAGCAGCTGGACCAGGGAAAGCGCGACCGGATGGCCGTCATCGCGGGCGTCGGCTACCGCACGCTCTTCCGCGTTGCCTTCCGCAGGCGGCTCGATCCCGGCTTGCCGTCCTCGGTCGACTTCGGCTGGGAAACCATGGAGCGGGTGACCAAACGGATTCCCGGCGACCGCGACCGGGAAGGGGACGGCAGGGTGCCGCTCGCATCGGCCGAGCTGGAGCACGTCGGCGAGGTCCGCTACGTCCGCGCCGTCCACGGCGGCCTGCCCAACGAACGGCAGGTCACGGACGACGTCTTCCGGTTCCTGGCCGACGAACCGATGCAGCTGCCGCGGTCGGCCAAAGCGGCGCTGCACGGCCACCTGGGCACGCACGCGACTTCCGACGGCGGTGGTGACGACCCCGGCTACCTGGATCTCGAACCACCGTCGGACGGCGAAGTCGCAAAGGCGGAGGAGGCCTTGGCGGACGGCCGGCTGCCGGCCTTCGACCAGCTGCGCATACTCTGACCTCCCGATGCCGCCGATCCGCGGGCGTTCTTCACCACCGTCTCTCGGCTGACGGTCGTCCCGACAATTGAGGGCGCAGCCCGTCGCCGGCATCCAGCCGTTGTCTACGCTCCCGCACCACTGCGCGGCCAGGCCCCGGTCGACCTTCGGCAGGACTTCCATCCTGCCGGCCTCGGCCTGGCTACCTGGCCGCCTCCGCCAGCAGCGCCTCCAGGGTTGGCTCCGCCAGTCCCCTCAGCAGGTGGCCCTCTCCGGGGAGCAAGCACACGGTGGCGTGCGGGGCCGAACGCTGGAGGCGGCGGGCGGTGTGTCGGGAGTCGAGGAGGCGGTCCCGGGCGCCGAGCGTGACGTGGACGGGCATCGGGAGGGCCGCCAGCGCGGCGTCGTCGATGACGGGGATCCGTTCGCGCCGGGGGCGGAAGTGGCGGTGGATCAGGAGGACGGCCTCGCCGAAGGCGTGCTCCCTCGCGGTGGTGGGCGGTAGCGGGCCGAGCGCCAGTTTCAGCATCGTGCGCCGCCCCCACCGGCCGAGTGGCAGGAGCAGCAGCGAGGCCGCGAGTACGGCCGTCTTCTGGCGGCCGATGCCGCTGGGGCAGCGCAGGACGAGCCGCTCGACCCGCTCCGGGCGCCGGACGGCGTAGTCGAGGGCGAGCCGCCCGCCGAGGGACGTGCCGACGAAGGCGGCGCGGTCGACGCCCAAGTGGTCGAGGACGTCGTCGAGCCACAGGGCGTGGGCGTCCGAGGCGAGTGGAGGTCGGGCGGGGGCGCTCAGGCCGGGTTCGCCGATGACGTCGACCGCCAGGATCCGGAAGTGCGGGGCCCAGCACGCGACGTCCTCGGTCCACATGGCGGAGTTCGCCCCGGAGCCGTGCAGCAGCACGAGGGGCGGCGCGTCGGGCGGCGGGCGGGCGGCGCCGTCGGGGGGGCCGCGCGGGGGGGGGTGGGGCGAGACGGTGGGGGGGGGGGGCAGAGG
>NZ_JBHWGD010000144.1:0-3718 GCF_042733235.1 Kitasatospora sp. NPDC059722 | reverse complement strand
GGGGCGGCGCGTCGGGCGGCCCGCTCGCCACGACGAAGGTCCGGCCCTGGCGCGTGGGGATGTCCAAGTACTGGGCGGGGACAGGCCATCGGTCGAGCAGGGCGGTGTACTGCCGCGCGAGGACGCGAGCGCCCTCGGCGGACTTGTAGATGCCTGGGTGAGTCATGGTGTGTACTTAAACATACCTATTAAAGGTCTCGATAGGGAATTTTAGGGAGTGATGCGTCGGCTCCCGATCGTCCTCGCGAGGAGCTTGGCCAGCGCCGGCCCGTGCTCGTAGGCGAGCGGGGCGAGGTCGGGTGGCAGGACGAAGCCGTCGGGCAGGCGGCGGTAGGCGTCGGCGATCTGCTGGTGGTACGCGTCGGCAAGGGCCTGGGGCCAACTGCCGCTCAGGGGTGGGCGCATGCGGGACTCGGCGGTCAGGGCGTGGTGGTGGGCGGCGGCTTCGGCGATGGCCTCGTCGGCCGTCCAGTCGGCGATCGGGGTGCGGTCGGGCCGGCGCGGCCGATCGCGCCGAGGGACTGCTGGTCGAGCGTCGAGCCGACGGCGTTGAGCAGGACGAACGTGCCCCGGCCGAAGCCGTCCGCCGGCGCGGCGCTCCCCGCGCGCGCCCGCACCCGTCGGCGCCAGGCGGGCCAGCGCCGCCCGGCCTCGACGGCGAGGTCGACCCGCAGGCGCCCGTGGGCGGTGCGGAGCGCGCCCGCCGTCACCTCGCCGAGCACGCCGAGCATCGCCCCCGCCGCCTGCGACGCACCCGGCCCCGCCGCCGGTGACGCCCCCGCCGCCTGCGACGCCCCGGTCGCCTGCGACGCACCGGGCCCGCCGGGCCCGGACAGGCCCACCCGCAGGGCGGGTTCGGCCTCGGCCAGCGCCAGTGCGAGCGAGCGCCCGAGGACGCCCGAGCCCACCACGATCACGTCGAGCACCTGTTCCTGCACGTGTGCCTCCTCCTCGGCTGTCGGTCATCCCCCGTCGCCCTACCCGCACCAGCCCCACCGCACGGGGGCCACGGGCGAAAACCCGTTGTCCGTACGGGCGGTGCGGGCGGAAGGTGGTGCCATGCTGGGATTCGTCCGGACCGACAACGACGCCCTGGTCACCTGCCTGGGCGATCCGCAGCGCGCCGTGCCCGCCTACCGGGAGCTGCTGCGGCGCGGCGCCGGGGCGCGTGACGCGATACGGGCGGGGCTCTCGCACGCCGACGCGGCGGTACGGGAGGGGTGTTGCCGCCTCCTGGACCACATGGTCGACGTCGAGTCGATGGGGCAGCTGATCGCCATGGCCGACGATCCGGACGCCTCGGTCAGGATCGCCGCGTTTCACGCGCTCGCGTGCGACCGCTGCAAGGGGGACGTCTGCGCCCCGGGCGCGGACCGTGTTCTGGAGCCCGGGCTGCGGCACTTGGCGTCCGATCCGGATCCGCGGGCGCGGGCCATGGCGGCCGAGCTCGTCGGCAAGTTCGTCCACGACGACGCCCGCGCCGCCGAGGCGCTGCGGGCGTCGCACGAACGGGACCCGAGCCCGGCCGTCCGGAAGAAGGCCGGCTGGTACGTGCCGGGCGGCCCCATCCACGAGCGGACGCGCCGGGCGGGGCCCGGTAGGGCGCGTATCGGGGTGTGAGCAATTTTCGGGTTTCGCGGGCGCGTCTGATCCGATAGATCGTGTTGCGCGACACGAGTGCAACCGACGGGCACCGAGTAACGACGCTGTGGACTTCATGCCTCGGACATGGACCACCTGGTCGGGTTCGCCCAGGCCGGCGCGGTTGATCCGGCCACGTCCGCGGACGACCAATGGTGTGGCCGCGCGTTGGGACCGGGATGCCATCGACGATCAGGACGATGTCCTTTGTCGTCGCCCCCGCGACGGCCTGCCGGCGTCAGCGCAGTGCAGCCTCCCCCGAGTGGACGGCGCGGAGGGCGCGTTCGACGGTCTCCCGGTTCTCGCCGACCGGGGCCACGTAGGTGATGACGCCGCGCGCGGCGTCATCCCCGAGCGTGCGGCTGATGACCCAGGTGGCGAGGTACTGGGACGCCAGGCAACCGCCCGCCGTGGCGATGTTCCCCTCGGCGTGGAACGGTGCGTCCAGCACGGTGACGTCGCAGGCCTCGACGAAGGGCCGGCTCGTGTTGTCCGTGCAGGCGGGCATGCCCTTCAGAAGCCCGAGCCGGGCGAGCACCAGCGCGCCCGAGCACTGGGAGCCGATCAGCTGTCGCGAAGGGTCGAGCGGCAGCCGGGAGATCAGCCGGTCGTCGGCGACCACGTCGCGCGTCTTCACTCCGCTGCCGATGAGCACGACATCGGCGTCGGTCACGAACTCCATCGGGCGCTGCCCGGTCACCTCGACACCGTTCATGGACGTGACCACCGGCGTCGGCGTCGTGATAAAGGCCTCCAGGCCGTCCGCACGGCACCGGTTGATCAACGCGGAAGCGATGAAGCTGTCGAGTTCGTTGAAACCGTCGAAAGTGACCACGGCTACCTGCATCAAAGCTCCTTCACGTGAGGGATGCCCTCAGTCTCCCCGGCGCACCGCTCCAGGTCGAGATCTCGATCAGCAGCCGACCACTCACCACGCGCGGACGGCTTCCTCCAGGACCTCCTCGACGCTCTTCGCTCGGTGGCCGATCACATCCTCCAGCGCGGGGCCGGTGACGTCGAATTCGCCGTTGCGCGCTGCCGCGAACATCGTCAGCGCGAACTCCGCGGCCGGCCGTGGCATCCCGCCGGCGACGGCCGCCGAGACCCACGCGTCGTCGTCCAGGACGACCCGGGTGATCGTCCGGCCGGTGATGCGGCTCAGGATCGCGGCGACGCCGGCGAAGTCCAGCGTCCGGCGGGCCGTCAGCGGCGGCGTGATGCCGTCGAGTACGCCGTCCTCCGTCAGTGCGACGGCGGCAGCCTCCGCCAGGTCCTCGTGCGCCGTCCAGGAGACCGGGCCGTCCTGCGGCAGGGCGAGCGTGCCGCTCTCCAGCGCCGCGCGGAGGTAGAGGCTCAGGGTGGAGGCGTAGAAGCCGTTCCGCAGAGCGGTGTACGGGACCCCTTGCCGCTTCAGGTGCTCCTCGGTGGCCGCGTGTACCGGCTGCGGCGGGAACAGCGACGTGGGGGACGCGGCCTGGTGACTCGTGTACAGGACGCGCCGGGCGCCCGCCGCCCGGGCCGCGTCGACGGCGGCCGCGTTGGCGGCGAGTGCGCCGCCGCCGCGGATGGCCGCCGAGACGACGAGGACGCGCTCCGCGCCCTCGAAGGCGTGCGTCAGGCCGTCGGGCTCGGTGAAGTCCCCCTCGCGCACCCGGACTCCGCGCTCCGCGAGCCCTGTCGCCCGGCTCGCGTCGCGCACGCTGACGCCGATCCGGTCGGCCGGCACCCGCTCCAGCAGGCGGTCGACGATCAGTGTGCCGAGGCGGCCGGTGGCTCCTGTGACGATCAGCACGGCTGACTCCCTCCCTTGTTTCCAGTGGAAAGAAAATAACGTTAACACTGATACTTCCAGTGAATGCAAGGGCTTGCTTCAAGCCGAAGGGAAGCCGAAGAGAACTGGTATCAGCGGTACCATCGCTGCCATGGCACCGAACACCGAGCGGCGAGACCTCACCCGCGAGCGCATCGTGAAGGCCGCGGCCGGCCTCCTGGGCGAGCACGGGCCCGCCGCGGTGACCACCCGCCGCGGCGCCCCGGAGGCCGGGCGGCAGCCGCCCCCCCGCTAACGGCGCGTGGG
>NZ_JBHWGD010000143.1:0-11381 GCF_042733235.1 Kitasatospora sp. NPDC059722 | reverse complement strand
CGGTCACGTCGGCGGACTCGCTCACCCCGCTCCACGCGGCGCAGGTCGCCCTGAGCGGCAGGCTCTACGACGGCGAGGACCTGCCCGCCGAGCGGTTCAGGACGAGAAGTACCCGACCAGGTCGGCGACCACGTCGGTGCTCCCCCACTGGTTGACGAACGACACCCGGCCGTCCACCACGGGGGCCACCACCAGCGCGGAGACGACCTGCCCCGGCCGGTAGTTGATGCTCGAAGCGTCCGGGCGGGCCGTCCCGTGCGGGAAGACCGTCAGGAAGCTGGTGTTCGTCGGCCAGACCGCCGTCACGTTCATGACGACGGCGGTGACCCCGGTCGCGGGCATGCCCTCGACGCCGGCCACCCGCAGGCTCACCAGGTCGCCCGAGCCGCCCAGGGAGCCCACGCGGGCGCCCTCGCCGTCGCGGGTGTCCATCAGCCGCACCAGCGAGGACGGCGTGTAGGTGGAGCCCGAGTCGGTGTAGTAGCCGGTGATGTCGACGCCGAGGTCGACGTCGCCCCAGGCGTTGCGGATGTCCACGACGCCGTTGACGACCGGGACGGTCACCAGGTTGGTCACGTTCTGCCCGGCGGCGAAGTTGACCGCCGAGGCGTCGGGCACCGGCTGGCCGTCCGGGTAGACCGTGAGGTAGCTGGTCTGCGACGGGTTGACGGCCGTCACGCTCATGACGACCGCGGTGACGCCGGTCTCCGGGACGCCGCCCACACCCGTGACCTTGAGCGGCACGACGCCACCGGCGCCGACCCGCCCGGCCGGGGCGCCGACGCCCCACACGGTGTTCAGGATGCGCGACGGGGCGACCGGGCGCAGCAGGGAGCCGGCGCCGCCGTCGGTGTAGTAGCCGAGGATGTCGACCCCGAGGTCGACGTCGCCCCAGGCGTTGCGGATGTCCACCTTGCCGTTGGAGAGCGGCACCGTCACCAGGTTGGTGACGATCTGCCCGGCGGCGAAGCTGACGGTCGGCAGGTCGGGCACCTTCTGTCCGCTCGGGTACACCGAGACGGCGCTGTTGCTGCTGGGGTTGACGGCCGTCACGTTCATGACGACGGACGTGACGCCGGTCGTCGGGACGCCGCCGACGCCCGCCACCTGGAGCGAGAGCACGCCGCCCTGGCCGAGGCGCCCGGCGGGCGCGCCGACACCGGAGACGGTGTTGAGGATGCGGTTGGGGGTGAGCGGGACGAGCTTGCCCTTGGTGGCCGGCGCGGCGGCGGTCACCGTGAAGGCCTTGGGGAAGTAGTTCGGGGAGGGCACGCCGGTGGTGTAGCCGATCCCGTCGAGGACGACGTCGTAGGTGCCCGGCGTCATCCCGTTGGTGTCGGCCATGACGTGGAGCGAGGTGCCGTCGGGGCTGACGGAGACCGGCCGCATCGGGTACATGGCGCCGCCGAACTTCACCTTGGTCCCCAGGGTGAGGTTCGTGCCCCGGATCTCGATCTGGGTCTGGGTCCCGGCCGCGCCGGTCGTCCCGTTGATCCCGGTGAGGGACGGTCCGTTCTGGCCGGTGCAGGTGGGGTACTCGCACACGGCCTGCATGCTGTACTCCGTCGGGGTCACCGTGCCGCCGGCGCTGAGCAGCAGGACGGCCTTGCCGGGCACCGCGTTGTTGAGGCTCTGGCAGCGGGCGCCGAACTGGCCCCAGTTCCCGCCGCACTGGTACGTGTAGTCGTAATCGTCCCAGGTGGCCGGGGTCAGGAAGGTCAGCACCGGCTGAGCGATGTTGGTGGCGCTGCTGGTGCCGACGACGTTGAAGGACTGCGACGGCTTCATGTCGACGACGGCGCAGTAGCCGGTCGAGGACTCCGTGAGCAGTCCGCTGCGGAGCGGGAAGCCCTGTACCGAGACCGGGTTGGCGGTGCACTCCGGCGCCCAGCCGTCGGGCGTGCCGACCTTCCAGGTGTCCACGGCGGCGTGGATGTTCTGGCCCCGGTACCCGGAGGCGAGCACCGCCATGGTGTAGGAGGTCGAGCCGGTGACCTTGCAGTAGGTGCCGTTGGCGCCGCAGAGGCTCTTGCCGTTCGCGTCGATCACCAGCGGCGTCGCCGTGCCCTGGGCCCCGTTGCCGACGGTGGTCGTCCGCACGCTGAGCCAGAACTTGTCCGTGGCCGCGGCGGTGACCCGCACGCAGCGGGCGTCGAGGACCGAGCCCAGGTCCAGCTGGACGGACTGACCGCCGACGGCGGTCGAGTTGGGCGTGAGGCAGTTCGCGGTGGGCGAGATGTCCCGCCGGACGAGCTTGTAACCGTCGCCCCCGGCCGAGTTGGTCAGCAGCGCGGTGTACGGGGCGCCGGCCGTGAGGGCGCAGGTGAAGGCGGTGTTGAGGAAGGTCGAGCACGCCACGTTGCCCTGCGGGTCGACGACCTGGAGGGAGGCGTTGAGCTGGTTCGCCGTGTTGGTGTAGTCGGCCTGTTCGGCGGTGGCGTGCTGGTCCGCCGGAAGGGCCAGGCAGGCCTGCTTCACGTCGGCGGTCAGCGTGACCTCCGCGCCCCAGGTGCCGTCGAACCCGCTCTGCGGCCAGGCGGCACAGCCTGCCGTCTCGCCGGTCCGGTGGATCACCAGCGCGTAGGACTTGTTCACTTCGCCGCTCAGAACCGCGCGGAACGGCGCGGTACCGGCCAGCTTGCAGACGGCGGACGGGGTGTTGGCGCCGCCGTTGTCGCACTGCTTGGCGCCGGCCGCGTCGTAGACGGCGGCGAAGGCGCCGGTACCGCCGGTGGGCGGCCGGTTGAGCAGGTAGACACCGCTCCCGGTGGCCGTCGGCAGCGTGAGGCAGAACTGCTGCCCGCGCGCGCCGAAGGTACCGGTGGCCGGGCCGGACGTCAGCCCGGTGTCGTTGGTGGCGGTGCAACCCCGGGTCTCCTTGCCCGAGTGGAAGGCCATGCCGAACGCTCCGGCGTTGACGTTCCGCGCCTCGACCACCCAGGTGTAGTCGCCGGGCGCCAGGTCGCAGCCTTCGCCCTTCGCGCAGCCGCCGTAGAGCTGGGTGCCGTCGGGGCCGTACAGCCCGCCGTTAAGGGTGGAGCCGTCGGCGGTGATCGGAGCGAAGGAGTACTGGGCCTGTTCGGTGACCCGCAGCGTCCGGCAGCGCTGGGCCAGGGTCAGGTCCGGGCCCGTACCGAACGCCTGCGGTTCGACGATCGCGCAGCCGTCCGGATGCGTGAGCCGGGCCAGTGTGAGGTCGTACGTCTGGGCCGCGCCGGAGATCTGCTGCGCGGTCATCCGGAACGGCGCCTGGCCGGTGAGCTTGCAGTCGATCTCGGTGTTCTGGTTCGACCGGGTGTTGCAGACCTCCTTTCCGGTGGCGTCGTAGACGATCTGGATGATCTGGAACGCGGACACGTGGGTCCGCAGCACGTCACCGGTGGTCAGGTCGCCGAGCGCGTAGCAGTCGCCCGTGGAACCGACCGGGACCGAGCCGTGCAGCAGGGTCGGGCTGCCGAGCGCGAGGTCGGTGGCGCTCATCGTCCGACAGGCCGTGGTCGACAGCAGCGGCAGGTAGGAGACCGACAGGCCGTTGGTCCGGCCGCTGCCGTCCCGGACCTGGAGCGTGTAGGTGCCGGCCTGGGCGATGGCGCAACGCAGCATCCCGTCACCCCAGCCGCCGCCCATCGGCTGGGTGCAGGCCACGGCGGCACCGCCCGGCCCGGCCACGGTCGGGTAGACCGGGTTGTTCGTCGCCACGGCCTGGACGAGGAGCACGTCCGCGGCCTGCGGAAGCGTGAGCGCGAAGGAGGCCGTCTTGCCCCCGTCGATCGAGCAGGTGGAGACGGCCCCCGGGACCAGGCCGGCCGGACACGGGTTGGTCGGGTCGGCCTGCTGGACCTCGCGGGCCGCCTTCTCGTGCTCGGCCTTCGGGTCCTGAACCGGCGCCGTCGACGGCCCGGCGGTGGGCGCGGCGGCCGGGGCCGGGGTGGTGGTCGGCGCGGCGGTCGGGCTCGCGGACGACGTGGCCGCGGGCGGCGCGGCGGCGGCAGCCGGGTTGGCCTGGCCCACGAACGTGGCCAGGACGGCGAGCAGCAGGGCGCCGGGAGCCGCGAGTGAGGCTCTCCTCCCCCTGTGTCGCGTTCGTCTGTCGGTGGACAGGAACGTCACACTTTCCCCCCATGTCGGAAACGCCTGACTCCCGTGACCGTCACAGGAGTTCACAGGCGGGCGGAGTCTAGCGAGCGCAAAGGACAAGCTGAGAAGCACCCTCGACCCCGCGCGAGGGTCCCACGGCGGGCCCGTCGAGCGCGATGAGTTTTTTGGGCAGCTCTTGACCATGCGGGCGCAAGGCCCGGGAACGACAAAACGGCCGGTCAATCCGAAGATCGACCGGCCGTTCGCTGTGCGCGAGGGGGGAGTTGAACCCCCACGCCCTTTCGGGCACTGGAACCTGAATCCAGCGCGTCTGCCTATTCCGCCACCCGCGCATCTGGGTGATGAGGAATATCGTAGCCCATCCGCGCGGGTGCTCCGGACCAGGCCGGAAGGGGTGGAGGGTCAGTGGGCGAGCTGCCCGACGATCCAGTCGACCAGTGCGCGGGACAGGTGGCCGTGCTCGGAGTTGGCCTCGTCGAACGTGACCTCGTCCAGGTGGCCCCGGTTCAGGGCGTCGTCGGTGATCGGGGCGGCCGGGTCGACGTCCCACTTCGCCGGGTCGAAGTCCAGCGCCGCCGCGCTGACGGCCGGCACGAAGGCGCCGCTGCGGTAGTCGTCGGAGATCTTGGCCTTGAGCGCGTCCGCGACCTTGCCGAAGGAGTCCAGGGTGCCGCCGGGCACGGCGTCCAGCCCCGGGACCTCGGTGGTGGCGCTGCGGCGCACCGCGAGGCCGAGGTGCATGCCGCCGATCCGCTGCTTCTCACCCTTGTCCGGCTGGAACCGGGCCGTGGCACTGGCGACGAGCGCCTGCCAGTCGAACGCCACCTCGCCCACCGGCAGCGGGAGGCCGACCCCGTCACGCCGGCCGTTGGAGATGCCGAGCTTGCGCGGGATCTGCGGGAAGTTGCCGACCCGGGCGAGGTCGTCGAGGAACTCCTTGCGCAGCGGGCTGGCGGTGGCCACCGGGCCGGAGTACTTCGAGTTCTCGACCCACGCCCACAGCAGTTGCTGAGCGGCGGCGCTGCGGATCAGATCGGCCTGCTTGGCGCCGTCCGGACCGGCCGGGGTGAAGTCCTCGAAGAAGTAGGCCATCTGCTGGAGGATCAACGGGATCCAGGCGCCGTTGTGCGGCGAGTCGAACGAGAGGTACGTCGACGTCTGGTGGTCCATCCGCTGGGTCTCCAGCTTGGCGAGCGCGTAGCGGGTGACGATGCCGCCCATGCTCACCCCGCCGACGGTCAGCCGCTCGTCGCCCACGCGCTCCGCGATGGCACGGAGGACGGCGTCGATCACGACCCCGGCGTTGGCCTGGATGTGGGTGTGCCGCTCGGTGAAGCCGATCAGGACGATGTCGTAGCCCCTGCTCAGCAGCTCGTCGAAGAGGCCCGGCCGGCCGTCGGCGACGGTGTTGAAGTACGCGAACAGGCCGGGCAGGTCGCTCGGGCCGTAGCTGAAGCCGTCCGCGAAGAGGAAGGGCTTCCGCAGGCCGATCTTCGGGTTGGCGTAGTAGACCGCCGCCTGTCCGGTCGCCGTCTGTCCCTTGTACGGCGCGCCGGTCAGCTCCCAGACCACGTCGGCGTCGCGGCTGCGCTCGCCCGACAGGTCGTTGGCGAACCAGACTCCGGGCTTGAGCGAGTCGGCGATCTCCGCCAACTCGGCCTTGGTGGGCTCCACCTGGCCCTCCTTGAGGGCCGTCAGCGCTACGTCGATACGGGGTTCCTGTGCCATGAGGTACCGCCTCGGTCGATGCGAGCAGGGTCACGTGCGCACAGTGATCGACCGTAACTGTTCGGTTACTCACGGCACCAGGGTCGCGTCGGAACTGATTGAAATCGTTCGGATGTGACCGAGGCTGACCGGCTAGACGGGGAAGTCGCCGGCGCGGACGGCGACGACGAAGGACTCCCAGGCGGGGGCGGGGAAGACGAGAGCCGGGCCGTTCGGGTCCTTCGAGTCACGCACTGGGACGGCCCTGGCGAGGGATCCGAGGGCCACCTCGATGCAGTTGCCGCCGGCACCGCCGCTGTAGCTGCTCTTGCGCCAGACGATCACGTCGAGCTCGTTCTTCGTCATCTTTGAACCCTTCCAGCGCACCGGCGATCAGTGCCAGCGAGTCGGCCTCTGACAGCGAGTCTCCACGGAGCCGATCATAGCTTCGGCGATGCCTCGCTACGAACTCTGGCGCATCGCTGGAATGCCCACGATCAAGGGCCTCGGAGTACACCCAGGTCTGTCCATCTGGCATGTCCAAAAGCACCATTGACGTGTCGATGATGGTCTGCCTGCGCGCGAACGGCACCACATAGATGGTCACGTTGGGGAGCTTCGCGACAGCCAGCAGGTGTTCCATCTGGCGCCGCATCACTCCGGGACCGCCGAACACGGTTCGGATGGCGCTCTCGTCCAGGAGCGCCACCAGAAGCGGGCCACCCGGTTCGAGGAACCGCTTCTGCCTCGCCAGTCGAGCCACAGTTCGCTCCTGGATGACATCGAGCTGACCCTCGGCATCACTGGCTGCAAATACCGCCTCCGCGTATTCGCGACACTGAAGCAGCCCGTTCATCACACCGAGTTCGAAGGCTCGGGCGGCCACGGCCTCGGATTCCATGTCGACATGGTTCTGGAACCAGTCCGGATGCTCAACGCCCGCGCTCCAGTCGACCCGGCCGTACAGCCTCATCAGCAGGTCGCCGGTGTTCAACAGCCGACCGTACTCCTCGACTTCCTCGACCGACGGCTTCCGCCTGCCGCCCTCGGTCCGCGTGATGACCGTCCGGTCGCAGTGCAGGAGCTTGCCCAACTCCTCCTGCGTGAAGCCCGCCGCCTTGCGCGCGTGCCGGAGCTCCTCGCCGAACAGCACCGCCGAGCTCGCGGTCGGCGCTCGCTTGACCTTTGGTGTCATCACAGCTCCCGGATGTGCGGCGCTCGGCAAACACGTGGTTTTGGTCGTCACCGTAACTCCGGCGCCGGGACCATTGAGGCCAGAACGCAATCATTCGCACGCACAGCGTGATTGTGCGCTCCTGTCGCACCACCCCCATCCGCCCCCCGAGGTGCCTCGCCATGCTCAGAACCACCCGCCGGCCCCGAACCTTCGCCGCGCGCCTCGACTCCCGCCCCTACTCCACCCCCATCGCGCGCCACTTGCTCCGCGCCTACCTCTCCGCCCTCCCCTCCGGCGACCGGTACTCCGACATCGCCGAACTGCTCCTCTCCGAGCTGTTCTCCAACGCCGTCCAGCACTCCGACGCCCCCGATGACCGCCTCATCGAGGTCCGCTTCGCCCTCATCGGCAACCGTCTCCGCCTCGAAGTGCACGACGCCGGCACCGGTCGCCCGTCCCTCCTCGCGACCACCCCCGCCGACGAGCACGGCCGTGGACTGCACCTCGTCAACGAACTCGCAGAACGCTGGGGTTGCTGCCCCCGGGCGGGCGGCATCGGCAAGTTCGTCTGGGCCCTCGTCGCACCCGCCCCCGCCCCCGCTCCCGTCCTCCTCACCGCCTGAAGGCCGCCCGATGCCGTTCTCCACCCTCGCCCGGCACCTGTTCGACACCGGCGCCACCCCCGCCGACGCCTACGCCGCCCTCGCCCGCCGCACCCGCGAGCCGACCACCGCCGCCCGCGCCGTCTGCCACGCCCTCGGCATCGCCGCCGACGAGACGACCCGCCGCATCGACGAGTGCTACGACGCCCTCCTCGCCGACCCCCGCCCCAACTCGGAGGCCGACACCGGCGAACTCCTCGAAGCGCTCGGGGTGTTCGACGTCCCCAAGCCCCTCGACGCCCGCGGCCTCGCCGTCGTCGACCAGTTCCTCCTCGCCATCGACGCCCTCGGCGCCCTCCGCGCCGGCCACCAGCACGGCCTCACCCGCTGGTTCGTCACCGGCAACCTCACCGCCGCCTACCTCTCCCTCGCGGCCACCCAACCCCGCCCGGGCGTCGGCGACGCGGCCCACTACTGGACCGCCCTCGTCACCGCCGGCGAGCTCCTCGCCGCCGCCCCCACCCCGGACCCCCGCGTCAAACCCGCCCTCGCCCGCTGCCGGGCCCGCGCGGAGGCCGTCGCCCGGTGATGTACTGAACCCCAACGACCAGTCACCACGGACCTGTTGGGGGAAGACGTGTTCCGCAATGTCGTCGCCGAGTGGGACGCCCCGATCGCCGACCTCCGAGATCGGCCGCCCGGCTGGATACCCATCTACAGCGGGCAGGAATCCGACGGGTGCCTCTGGTGCATCGACGTCAACTACCACCACCACGGCCACGGCCTCGCCGCAACCGTCCAGACCGTGCGCCCTCTCTCGGAGCACCACCGCATGCATCCGAACACCACGCCGGAGACCGAGCTGTGGACGTTCCTCGCCAACTCCGGGCGGATCGAGCCCGTCCCCCCGGGCTTCGACATCACCACCGGCTACACGAGCCGGGACATCGAGTTCGAGGGCCTGACCTTCCCCGTCCACGTCCACCGCGCCCACGGGTGCAGCAGCGCCCGCTTCCCGCTCGCCCTCCTCGACGGCGGCTACGTGGTCGTCACCGCCGTCGACGAGCACTGGGCCACCGCCACCGACCTCGTCCTCCGTCACCCGGAGGCCCGCTGAGTCCACCCCAAGGTGGGGTTTGGCTCAACGGACCCCGAGCCGGGTGCCGAAAGGCCAACGGGGCGGCGGAGCTGAGGGCCGCCGCCCCGCCCTCCACCCGTCACACCGTGGCGAGGAACTCCCGCACCACGCGGTGGAATTCGTCCACCGCGCCGGTGACCAGCATGTGGTCCGCGTCCAGCTCCGCCAGGACCGTCCCCGGACGGCGCGCGATCATCTGCGCGACCTGCTCGGCGGGGATGGCACCCCTCGTACCGCTCACCACCAGGGCCGGGCAGGTGGTGGCCGTCCAGTCCGCCCAGTGGTCGCCGTGGACGTCCGCCTCGGAGGCGTACATGTCCTGCGGGTGGAAGGGCAGGCGCCAGCTGCCGTCGGCGTTCTCGCGCAGCCGGTCCTCGAAGTACGGCGCGGCGGCGCCGAGGGCGGTGACGAGGGCGTCCCGGCTGGAGGCGTCGTAGGGCAGGTGGAGCAGGAAGGCCAGCGGGTGGCTCCCGTCCAGCCCGAGCGCGGCCGGGCCCTCGGCGTTGACGATCGCCGTCACGCGCTCGGGGTGCCGGGCCGCGAACTGGTAGGCGTTGACGGCGCCGAGGGAGTGGCCGAGCAGCACGGCGCTCTCCAGCCCGAGGTGGTCGAGCAGGGCCTCGACGTCGGCGAGGTAGCCCTCCCGCGCGTAGTCGGCGGCCCGGTCCGACTCGCCCTGCCCGCGCTGGTCGGGGGCGATGACCCGCCACTCCGGGCCCAGTGCGGCGGCGAGCGGCGCGAAGACGGCGCCCTCCGCGAGGTGGCCGTGCAGGGCGAGCAGCGGGCGGCCGGTGCCGCCGAAGTCGAGGTAGGAGAGCCGGCGGCCGTCGATGACGAGCTCGGAGCGGATGGCGTCGTTCATGGTGGTCGTTCCCCCCGTGGAGCGGTTGATGGGATGACCGTACCCAGGAGTTAGACGTTTGTGCAACACATTCGTCTGACACGCCCGTGCGGATCTTGGAACCGTCCCGGCCGGGGCTCAGATCAGCGGCTTGTAGGCGCAGCCCTCCACCGCGTTCAGGAGGACGTAGGCGCGGCCGGGGCCGGTGGCCGTGTCGCGGAGGCGGGTGAGGGCTTCGAGTTCGGTGGGGAGGGTGAGGCCCAGGGCTCGCGCCGCGGCGGCGCGGTCGGCGGGGAGGTCGGGGTCGTCCTCCAGGTAGTCCTCGGCGGCCTCGGCGCTCTCCTCCGCCGTGAACGTGCGGCAGTCCTGCCACCACGGCACGGTGATCAGCAGCTCGACCAGTTCGCGGAGGTTCAGCGCCATGAGGGCCGCGCCGCCCTCCGAGTCGGCGAACAGGACCGGGCGGTCCTCGCCCAGCTCGCTCGGCCCGCAGAAGAAGTACGTGCCGCCGCCGCCCTCCTTCGCGAGGAGTTCGAGCGGTTCGCCGGAGGCCAGGACGACGTCCTCGACGTGCGGGTAGGCGTCGAGGCTGAAGTCGCCCGGCCACGCGAGGAAGTCCTCGGCGGCGGGGTCGGCGCGGATGGCGGCGATCAGGGAAGTCCCGGCGGAAGCGGAGGTCCCTGCGGTCACGGCGGTCATGGCGGTCACCCTAGACCCGGGGTCCGACGTTCCCGCGGGAGCGGCTAGGTTGCCAGTGCTGCAGCTTCAACCAGCGGGCCAACGGGGACGAGGAAAAATACGGTGAATCAGAAGACCGCACCTGCCGACCAGTTCGAGGAGCACCGGCCCCACCTGCGCGCCGTCGCCTACCGGATGCTCGGCTCGATCGCGGAGGCCGACGACGCCGTCCAGGAGACGTGGCTGCGCTACGACCGCACCGAGACCGGCGAGGTCTCGAACCTCGGCGCCTGGCTGACCACGGTGGTCTCCCGCGTGTGCCTGAACCTGCTGCGCTCGCGCGCGCAGCGGCGGGAGGAGCCGCTGGAGACGGGCGAGGACGGCACGGCGGGCGCGCCGCGCATCCCGGACCCGATCCTCGGGCGGGCGGGCGTGGTCGACCCGGAGCAGGAGGTGATGCTCGCGGACTCCGTCGGCCTGGCGCTGATGGTGGTGATGGAGTCGCTGGCGCCCGCCGAACGGGTCGCGTTCGTGCTGCACGACATGTTCGCGGTGCCGTTCGAGGAGATCGCGCCGCTGATCGAGAAGACCGCCGCCGCGACCCGCCAGCTGGCCAGCCGGGCGCGCCGCAAGGTGCAGGGGCAGGCGCCCGCGCCGGACAAGGACCTGAGCCGGCAGCGGGTGGCGGTGGACGCGTTCTTCGCGGCCGCGCGCGAGGGCGACCTCGACGCGCTGGTGGCCGTGCTCGACCCGGACGTCGTGCTGCGCTCGGACGGCGGCGCGGTGCGGGCCCGGCACTCGGTGGTGTTCACGGGGGCGTCGACGGTGGCCGGGCAGGCGGTGCTGTGGGGCAAGCTGGCGCCGTTCGCGCGGCCGGCGCTGGTCAACGGCACGGCGGGCGCGGTGGTCATCGGCCCCAACGGCAAGCCGATGTCCGTCATGGCGTTCACGGTGGTCGCGGGCGCGATCGTCGCGATCGACGTGCTGAACGACCCGGAGCGGCTCGCCGCGCTGGACCTGTCGCTCTTCGACTGAACCGGGAGGGGTGGGCTCCGGTCCACCAGCCTGTATCTTAAAAAAAAAACCCAGCCCACGATACTCAAAGAAATATCGTTTTACGGATTTGTCGTGTTATAGAGG